>CAIQEX010000407.1 GCA_903870955.1 uncultured beta proteobacterium | reverse complement strand
TGCTCCCGCAGCCGCCAGAAGCGCGATCCACGTGGTGGCGCGGATGTGGCGAACGCGCTCGTCTAAAGCGATCTGGTCCCTGAGCCTCAGGCCCAAAATATGGACCAATAGTTTCAGGATTGCGGTGGGATTCATGCGACCTTTGGGTTGGCCTCAGCGCGTGAGACTTCGCTGATGGGATCTTGCCATACACACTCCACCGTTCCATGTCGCAGCAGCGCGAAAAATCGTCTGGAAAACACCGATGCATAGCGGTTCATGAAGAACAAAAAAGCCGCTACGGGGAACAAAAAGCGCCCAATGGAGTAGACAAAATAAAGTGCCCGAAAGAGCACCATGGGCACCGGCCAAACGAACTTCATCGAACTGTCCTCCTTCGAGTGCACAACCGGAGTGTCGGCGAAGATTATTCGTGTCTTGCGTCACTTCCCCCGGCGCAGTGGGCTAAGGCCCGTTGCCTAGTATGGCACTGCGCGTGATTGGAAGAAAGTGATATTTCTCAATCAATGTGCACCTGCGCCGGCGTCTGCGGGGGAACGCGGTGGGGCTTTGCGTGGATGCGACAACCATACCAGTGGAATGAGCCCGATAAAAATCACGGCCGAGCCATAGAACACATCGTTGGCCGCCAGCATGAATGCCTGCTGGTCCACCATGCGATTGATCTGAGACAAGGCTTGTTCGTGACCCATGCCCGCCGCTGATAAATTGGCCAACGCAGCATTGGTCGCGATGCTGCCGCGGTTCACCAATTCGGTCAGTTGGGCATGGTGTATGGCCGCCCGGTCCTGCCAGATGGTCACGGCAATCGAGGTGCCAAAAGAGCCGCCCACAATGCGTGCAAAGCTCGATAGTCCCGATGCCGATGCAATCTGCGCAGGAGCCACGCCGCCCAGTGTGATTGTCGTCAGCGGGATAAAGAAACAGGCCAGCGCAATGCCCTGAATGAGGGTGGGAATCATCAGCGTGCCGAAGTCAGCCGAGGTGTTGAAATTGGAGCGCATCCACAACACCAGCGAGAACACGATAAAGGCAAAACTCGTGACGGCACGCGGGTCCAGGCGGTGAATGTTTTTGCCAATCACGGGCGACAGGATGATGGCAAAGAGGCCAACCGGCGCCATGAGCATACCGGCCTGCGTCGAGGTATAACCCATGAACTGCTGCAGCCACAACGGCAGCAAAACCAGGTTGCCCATGAACAGGCTGTAGGCCACGGTCATCGACAAGGTGCCGGTCCAGAAGTTGCGTATTTTGAGCAAGCGCAATTCCACCACCGGGTGGTCATCGGTGAGTTCCCAGGCGATAAAGAATGCAAAGCCAATCGCCGCAACAATCGCCAGGGCGGTGACTTCGGGCGAGTGAAACCAATCCAGTTCCTTGCCCTTGTCGAGCATGATTTGCAGCGCACTCACGGCCACCACCAGCAGGGCCAGACCGGTGCTGTCGATGGGCAGTTTGCGGATCTGGGTTTCACGCTTGTGGTACAGCGTCCAGGTCAATGAGGCTGCTGCAATGCCCACCGGAATATTGATGAAGAAGATCCAACCCCAGTGGGTATGGTCAGTAATCCAACCTCCGAGCACCGGCCCCATCACCGGGGCCACCAGCGTGGTCATGGCCCACAGCGCCATGGCCAGTCCGGCCAGTGCGGGCGGATAGCTAGAGAGCAAAAGTGTCTGTGCCAGCGGCATCATGGGTCCGGCCACAAAGCCTTGCAAGGCCCGCATGGCGATCAGCGTGCTCATGTTGGGTGCGAGGCCACACAGCCAGGACGAGATCGTAAAAAGCAGCACGCTGGCCACGAACAGGCGCACCTGCCCAAAGCGCAGCGACAGCCATCCGGTGAGCGGTAAAGCGATGGCATTGGCCACACCAAAACTGGTGATGACCCAGGTACCTTGATTGGGACTAACGCCCAGATCACCCGCAATGGCAGGCAATGAAACGTTGGCGATGGACGAGTCCAGCACGTTCATGAAGGTGGCTGCCGAGAGCGCAATCGTGCCCCACAGGCGGGCCGAGCCTTGTAGCGGCGGATGGGCAATATGTGCGGGTGCAGTCATGGATGAGCCGGGTGGTAAACGCTATCAGGGCGCTGTGCGTTCAATGCGTGCTCTTGACGGGCTTGCCGAGGTTGCTGGCAATGATCCGGCTCACCTCATCGCTGGCGCCTTTGTCCATCGCTGCATAAACCTGGGTTTGTACGGCAGAAGTCGGGTGGGCGGCTTCAGACAGTGTCTTGCCGCTTTGGTCCGTGACGTCGACCGTGGCTTCCATAGACAGGCCCACACGCAGCGGGTTCTGCAGAACTTGCTGGGGGTCCAGCGCAATACGAACCGGCACGCGTTGCACCACCTTGATCCAGTTGCCCGTGGCATTTTGTGCCGGTAGCAGCGCAAATGCAGCGCCGGTACCCGCGCCCATGCCGGCAACCGTGCCCTTGTATTCCAGCTTTTTGCCATACACGTCGGCCGTTAACAGCACCGGTTGGCCGATGCGGATGGTGCGCAGTTGCACTTCCTTGAAGTTGGCATCGACCCACAGTTGGTTCAGCGGGATGATGGACATCAGCGGTGAACCGGCCGGCACGCGCTGGCCCAGTTGCACGGTGCGCTTGGCGACATAGCCATCCACCGGGGCGGGCAGGGCGGCACGGTGCAAAGCCAGATAGGCTTCGCGCACCTTGGCCGCTGCCACCATCACGCTGGGGTGCGAATCCGCGCGGGTGCCTTCGGTCAGGGTCTGGTTGCTACTGAGTTGTTCACGTGCGGCGTTGACACCGGCCTGCGCAGCAGCCAGCGCATTTTGCGCGGCGGCAACTTGCGACTGTGCGTGCCCTAGTTCTTCTTTGGATACCGCGCCATTGCCCACCAGTGACTGGCGCCGGGCGAGGTCGTCGGTGGCGCGCGCCAGTTCGGTGCGGGCGCGTGTCACGTCGGTCTCACGCAGGGCGACCTGCGCGTCCAGGGTGCTGTTGTTGGCGTAGAGGGTGCGCACCTGGCGCACGGCTTGTGCCAGATTGGCTTCGGCTTGGTCCAGCGCGACCTGCGCATCGGCCGGGTCGAGTTGCACCAGGGGCTGACCGGCCTTTACGAAGTCCGTGTCGTCCGCATAAATGGCGGTGACCGTGCCACCCACTTGCGGCGTGATCTGTACCACATTGCCTTGCACGTAGGCGTTGTCGGTGGCTTCTTCATGGCGTCCAAGGTACCACTCGTAGCCGCCATAGGCCAGGCCGAGTAGTACGACAAGGGCAACGCCCTTCAGCGCTTTGGCGCGTTTGTTGTTGGCGCCAGCGGGGTTCGGGGGAGTGGCGGGTGTCATGGGTGTGGCAGGTGCGTTCATGGTGTCGGTACTTTGAATATTCGGAATGTGGGGAGTGCGTGGATGTGGCGCTTCAATTGGATGAGGTTGGGGCCATATCACCGCCTATCGCGTGCAAAACTTGCACCTGGGTGTCGAGTGCACGCGCGGCCAGGTCTACACCTTGGCGGCGTTGCGCCAGCACGGGTGCTTCGGCGCTCAACACGTTCAGGTAGTTGCCCAGGCCGGCTGCGTAGCGCTGCTGTGCAATGGCATAGGCGGTTTCAGCGGAGGCTTCTGCCGCGCGTTGTTCAACTTGTTGGCGCAGCACCGCTTGCGCCGAGGTGATGCGGTCGGCCACTTCATGCACGGCGTCCAGCACCTGCAGGTTGTAGCTTTCAATCGCCAGGTCAAGCTCGGCGGTTTTTCCACGCAGGTTGGCGCGCAGGCGCGCGCCTTCAAACAGCGGCAGGCGAATGGCCGGGCCCACACCCCATTGCTCGCTGTCGCTCTTGAGCAGCTTGTCAAAACCAATGCTGGAGAGCCCGGCAAAGCCAACCAGGTTGATATTCGGATAGAACCGGATCTTGGCTGAGGCCACATCGCTGATGGCGGCTTCCACGCGCCAGCGTGCGGCGGCAATGTCGGAGCGTCGACCCAGCAAATCCAGGGGCATCGCACCGGCGACTTGCACCCCCGCAATCTTGTTGAGGGCGGGTAGTTGAAGTTGCAGAGCCGTCACAGGCTGCGCCGTCAAAGCCGCCAGCGCGTTCAGGGTCAAGGCCTTCTGTTCATTCAACAGCTCGACCTGCAGACGGGCATCCGGCAAGGCGCTGGCCGCCTGTTGCAATTCCAGTTGCGTGTCCAGACCCGCGTTGACGCGGTCGTGTACCAGGCGTTGGATGTGCTCGCGTTGGGCGATGGTGCGCTGGGCCAAATCAATTTGTGCTTGCAGCCGAACCAGTTGGAAGTAGGTGCGCGTCACATTGGCGGCCAGCAGACCACGGGCGGCACGGGCATCGGCCTCGCTGGCTTTGATCTGGCCTAAAGACGCTTCCAGCGCGGTTTGATTTTTTCCAAAGAAATCCAGTTCCCAACTCGCACTGACCTGCAGGCTGCCACTGTCCAGCACCGAGCCACCAATCGGTGGCGGATAAATATGGTTGGCTGAGTAGAGCTGGCGCGTCAGGTCCACAGCGCCGTTGACTTGTGGGCCATCCACGGCTTTGACCGAGGCGCTGGTCGCTTGCGCGCGTGCCAGTCGCGCTTGGGTGACCTTCAGGCTGGGGTTGTTGAGGAGCGCGGTGCTTACCAGGGAGTTGAGTTGATTGTCACCAAATCCCAGCCACCACGCGCTGTCGGTGGTGACGTGGTCGGCGTCTTTGCTGGCGTCCAGGTTCTTCAGGCCCAGCGTGCTGGCATCCAGCGGCTTGGCCGTGGGCTCGATTCCGGCGTAGTTGGCGCAAGCGGCGAGCGAAGCCAGTGCCACGCTGCCGAGCAACAGGCGTGCTGTACGTGCGGTACGTGCGGTTGGTGCGGAACGGGCCAATTGGGGAAGAGCTTTAGCTGGCATCGTGCGGGTTGTCTTTTGGGGCATTGGAATCATGGGCAAGGTCGGCAATGGATTGGGCGTTGTTCAATATGCGGCGCAGGAACTCGCGCAGGGTTTCAAATTCTTCGGGGCTGAAACCGGCCAAGTGGGCGTTTTGCACGCCGCTCAAAATTTCTGGAATGTCGCTGGCCGACTGCGTACCCGCCGCAGTTAGTTCGATGTTGACCACACGCCGGTCGGTCTCCGAGCGCACGCGTTTACACAAACCTTTGGTTTCCAGGCGGTCCAGCATACGTGTCATGGCGCCGGCATCGAGGTGGCACTCGCGTGCCAGTTCGGCCACCGTCGAAGCCTGACCGCTGTACAGCTTGAAGAGCGGAATCCACTGGGCGTTAGTCAAATCGGTGTGCGCGAGTTGGCGCTCGATCTCATGGCCCACCCGGTTCAGGATTTGGCGCATCAGGTAGCCCACACTGTCTTCCGGCCGGTAGCTTTCGGCGGCGTAGAAAACGCAGGGCGGGGAGGCTTTTTTCATAGGACCGAATTATTGCATGCCTAGGCAATTATTGTCAGGGCTTGGATTTTCAAGCCGTTCCCGGCGAAGGGTTATCGGGTTTTAGCTGCTCAGGTGGTGGCGGTTGCCGCCAGCGCGCTTGGCCACGTACATGGCGGTGTCGGCAACGATCAGCAACTGGTCTGCCGAATGCGCATGGGCCGGATACAAGGCGATGCCGATGCTCGCACCCAATGCCGGATGCGCACCCTGAAGGTCGTAGGGTTCGCCGACCGACGCTATGACTTTGTCTGCGACGTGCGCGGCTTTCTCGGCATTCGGGTTGTCGGTCAGGAGCAGGACAAACTCATCGCCGCCCAAGCGTCCTACCAGGTCGGAAGTGCGCACGCAGCCGCGTAGACGGGAGGCTACCTGCACCAGTAGCTGGTCCCCGGCATCGTGGCCATAGGTATCGTTCACCTTCTTGAATCCATCCAGATCAATAAACAGCAGCGCCAAGCTGCCTTGTTGACGCTCCACCAATGCCACGCTTTGCGCCAGACTTTGCTGAAACGCCATGCGGTTTGGCAGACTGGTCAGTGCGTCATGGTGGGCCAGATAGCGCATGCGCGATTCGGACAGCAACAGCTTGTCGACCAGCGCATTGAAACTGCTCACCATGGCACCCACCTCGTCCTCGCGCACCACAGGCAAATGCGCCAGCGCCTGATGACCATCGGCCATGGCTCGCATGTGCGCGGCCGCCTGCTTCAGGGGGCGAAAAAGATAGATCAAGAGTGCCACCAAGGCCAGCACCAAAAACACGCTGACTTTGGCGCTGTTGGTGATCGCGGCAGACAGCAGGGCGTTCATGACCGAAAAAGCCTCGGTGCTGGGCGTGCGTGCCACCAAAAACCAGTTGGCAGCAGGAATGCTGGCGACCGCCGCGAGTTCTTCTTGTCCTGCGGCGTTGTGGGTAATGCCGGTGCCGCGCCAGCCGTTCATGGCTTGGTCATGCAGCGGATTGATCCCCGGCAGCGGCAACGGCTTTAAGCGCATGGTGACGTCGCTTGACGTGACAAAAACGTGATCCTTGGGAGAAATCAGAAGTAGACCGCCGGTTTTGCCCACTATGCCCTTTTCAACGAGATCCAGAAACCCCGGTGCGCCGAGTGGCGTGACGCCCATCACCACGGCCACCGTGTGTTGCTGCCCATCTCGCACCGGTACTGCCATGTTGACCACAGCCTCTTTAACCGCCCGACCGATACCGGGTTTGCCGATCGCAAATTCGGCGCCATCGCGCACCGCACCAAACCAGTCCCGGTCATTGAAATCGAGTTGCCTGCGGCCAGCGACGATTGGATAGTCCGAAACCGCGCCTAGTCCGTTTGCGTTTACCACCACCAGTCCGGCCGGAAATAAATTCAACGCCCCGTTCTGGGCACGCAACCAAATTTCAAGCAGCTCGGGATTACGCAATAAGGGGCGCGGCATGTTTTCTGCGACCTGCGATAACGCCTCATGACGCGCCTGAATTTTTTGGTCGATGTCCTGCGCGACGTACTTGGCGAGTGAAAGCTGCTGCGCGTTGACGACTTCTTCAATCCCGGTGCGCAGCATTTTTTCCATCATCAGGTAGCGCACCGCGCTGCCCGTAATGACGAGCAATACGCCGATAGCAATCAGCTTGAAGATGAGGCTGTGAAAGGTCTTCAACGTGAAGAAATCCTGAGATGGAAGAAACAGCCCGCCCGCCTCAACTTACTTCAGGATGTCGCCAATGCACAGGTACTTGATTTCGACATAGTCATCCATGCCGAAGTGCGAACCCTCGCGGCCCAGACCGGATTGTTTGACACCGCCAAAAGGCACGTGCTCGGTGGCCAGGATGCCGACGTTGATACCCACCATGCCGTACTCCAGCGCTTCACCCACGCGGTGGATGCGGCCGATGTCGCGGCTGTAGAAATAGCTGGCCAAGCCAAACTCGGTGTTGTTGGCCGCATCAATGGCTTCCTGTTCGGTCTTGAACTTGAAAACCGGTGCGAAGGGGCCGAAGGTTTCTTCCTTGGCGCACAGCATGTCGGCGGTGGCGCCCGACACCACAGTCGGCTCGAAAAACTGACCGGTCAGGGCGTTGCCGCCGGTTTCCACTTTGCCGCCCTTGGCAATGGCGTCGGCCACATGGCGCTTGACCTTGACGACCGCTGCGTCCTCGATCAGCGGGCCCTGCATCACGCCGTCTTCAAAGCCGTTGCCGACCTTCATGGCTTTCACTTTGGCGGTGAACTTGGCAACAAAGTTGTCGTAGACGCCTTCCTGCACATAGAAGCGATTGGCGCAGACACAGGTCTGCCCGGCATTGCGGTATTTGCTGGCCAGGGCGCCTTCCACGGCCGAGTCGATATCGGCATCGTCAAACACGATGAAAGGCGCGTTGCCACCCAATTCCAGAGAGAGTTTTTTCACCGTGTCGGCGCACTGCTTGATCAGAATGCGGCCGACTTCCGTGGAGCCGGTAAAGCTCAGGTGGCGCACCACGTCGCTGGCACAGATCACCTTGCCAATGGCAATCGAGTTGTCCGCATCCGCGCTGAGCATGTTGAGCACACCGGCGGGAATGCCGGCGCGCATGGCCAATTCGGCGGCGGCAAGGGCGGTCAGGGGCGTGAGTTCAGCCGGCTTGATGATGACGGT
>CAIQEX010000406.1 GCA_903870955.1 uncultured beta proteobacterium | reverse complement strand
CGATTCTGGGCCGACTGGACCGCACGCGACTTTGCGCAGGCGCATAGCCATGGCCGCATGGCGCAGACCATCGCCATCCTGCCCGTGGCTGCTACCGAACAGCATGGCCCGCATCTGCCCCTAACCGTGGATACGGCACTGGTGGAGGGCGTGATCACGGCCGCATTGCCGCATATCGCGGCCGATGTGCCGGCGCTGTTTCTGCCGACGCAGGCCGTGGGTTTCAGCCCCGAACATGCAGCCTTTGCCGGCACGCTCACGCTGAAGGCGGAAACACTGCTGCGCCTGTGGACGGACATTGGTGAGAGCGTCGCCTCCGCCGGTGTGCGCAAATTGGTGTTGTTCAATGCCCATGGTGGCCAGGTCGGGTTGATGGATGTCGTGGCGCGTGATCTGCGCGCGCGCCTTGGCATGCTGGTCTACAGCGTCAACTGGTTTGGCCTGCCGCTTAGCGGGCCGCAGGGCGAAGATGTGAATGCCCTGTTCAGCGCGCATGAGCACCGCTTTGGCATCCACGCCGGTGACATCGAAACCTCGATGATGCTGGCGCTAACGCCCGAGAAAGTCGACATGGCGCAGGCGCAAAACTTCGCCTCCACCTCCGAAGACCGCTCCCAGGCCTACGCTATTCTGGGCAATGGCCGGAGCGCCAAATTGGGTTGGCAAATGCAGGACTACAACGCCGCCGGTGCCGTGGGCAATGCAGCCGCCGCCACACCTGAAAAAGGACGCCTTGTGTTGGATGCCGCAGGCCGGGCACTGGCGCAATTGCTATCCGAACTGCACCAGTTGCCGATGGACACATTGGTCGATAAACCCAAGCTTTAGCGCCTGCCGGTAGCCGTTCTAGGCGTAGCTGATCCAGTCGGCAAATTGCGGCGCGTCCAGATGCGGCAGGGTGTTGAAGGTCAGCAACGCATGTCGTTTTGGGTTGAAGGCAAACTCGCTCACGGCGGTATTGCGGAGTCGCATATTCAGCTCGATAAATGCCTCGGGGCTGGCACCCAGAATCTGCGCCACGGCGGTGGATATGGGTCCGCCACTGCTTACCAGCAGGACATTGCCGCTGTGCTGACTGCGCACATGGTCCAGTGCGGCACAAATGCCTTTTACAAACTCGCTATAGCTCGGCATGCCCGCTGGCACAACGCTGCCACTGGCCCACTGCAGTAGTCCCTCGCGCAACAGGCGAAAGTGCGCACGGTAGGCCTCGGGTGTGATGGGCTTGGCGTGTGGGGCTGGATGCACCGCAGCGATCACGGCATCGCTGTCGTATTCATTCAGTCCGGGCCAGATCGAAGGCGTTAAAGTTTGTGCTGAATTGTCTCCGTCCGCCATACCGCGTTGGATGCCAGCCCACGTTTGTGCATGGCGCTTGAGGCTGCCGGTCAGTACGGCTTCAAATTGCAGGCCCTTGGCCGCAAAGGTTTGACCCAGGCGCAGGCTTTGGCGCTGCCCCAGTTCGCTCAAGTTGTCGTAGTCGTCTGCGCCCAAAGAGGCCTGTCCATGGCGGACCAAATAAAGTGTTCCCATGTGTTGGAATGTAATCGTGGTCTGCCGGGGGTGCGGTCATGCGGGGGACAATGCAGTCCATTTTTCGAAGGTACTTGCGCTTGATCCAATTGCTATCTATTCCTGCCTTTGCTTTGCTGTATCTGGTGCTCGCTGCGTATTGGCATGTGCCTCGAATCATGGCGCTGGTCTATCTGTTGATGAGCCTTTTGTGCTTTGCGGTCTACGCGTGGGACAAGTCCGCCGCCCGTTCAGGTCGCAGGCGAACCAGGGAAAGAACCTTGCTGCTATTGGGTCTTTTGTGCGGCTGGCCGGGCGCCGTGCTGGCCCAGCAAATGTTGCGCCACAAGACGGCGAAAACCTCGTTTCAAATCACCTTCTGGGCAACGGTGGTGCTCAATGTCGCCGGGTTTGTGGGCTTGACTATCTGGCGATGAATCGGCGTGCCGAGCCCTCGCGTGGATAGGGCTGGATGCGACTGGCAAGATGAACCCAAGATCGAATGCGTGAATCTAATTATTCAGCGACTAGTCGACAGAGTGACAATAAAAGGTTGGAAGCTGCAATGCAGAATTGCGATTTGCCTGCCCAAGACAGGTCATTCGCATCCAGTGAACGGGTGACAGCTTCATGTTGCCCACTTCGCCAACGCAAACACCCGCGTTGGGCTGGAAGGAGCCACCCAGATTTTTTGGATTTTCTGCAATTACTTGCCGGAGCTGTCGTTCGTAATGGCTGCTTTTGGGCTACCAAGTTTCGATCAACGGTGTAACCAATGACCTGGGGAATCGCTCTGTTTCCGCAGGTCAAATTCGCGAGGTTCTCAGGGTAGTCAGTGGACTTTAAATGTCGGTTTCTTCCGCCATCTCCAAGGCGTCATCAACCTCAATTCCAAGGTATCTCACTGTCGACTCCAGCTTGGCGTGACCAAGCAAAAGTTGAACTGCACGCAAGTTTTTCGTGCGCTTGTAAATGAGCGTTGCCTTCGTTCGCCGCATAGAGTGAGTCCCAT
>CAIQEX010000405.1 GCA_903870955.1 uncultured beta proteobacterium | reverse complement strand
ACTGGGTCACATTTTCCAGGGGAATGGAACGGTTTAGCGCATAGGTAATCGGCACCGTACCGACCAGAATGAGCATGATCAAACCCATGCCTTTTTGTCCGTCGTTGGAGCCATGTGCGAACGACACTCCTGTGCAGGTCAACACGAGCAGGCCGCGAATCCACAGAGGCGGTGGCTTGTTGCCTTTGGGTTCTGCGTACAGCTCTTTGTTCTTCACCAGTTTGCGCAGCAAAAGCAGCAGCAAGGCCGACACAAAGAAACCGATGGCCGGCGACAACAGCAGCGAATAGCCAACCTTGGTGGCCTGGGCCCAGTCGACACCTGCGGTACCCGCGCGGCCGTTCATCAAAGCGTTGGCCACTCCGACGCCGATGATCGAGCCGATCAACGTATGCGAGGACGAGGCAGGCAGACCCAACCACCAGGTGCCCAGATTCCACAGAATGGCGGCAATCAATAGTGCAAACACCATGGCAAAACCAGCCCCCGAACCGACTTTCAGAATCAGTTCCACTGGCAGCAGCGAAATGATGCCAAAGGCCACCGCACCACTGGACATCAACACGCCCAGAAAGTTAAAGAAGCCGGACCAAAGCACCGCGACATTGGGCGGCAAGGAGTGGGTGTAAATCACCGTGGCGACTGCATTGGCGGTGTCGTGGAAACCGTTCACAAACTCAAAGCCCAGGGCGATCAGCAAGGCCACGCCAAGCAAAAAGTATGGGAATAGGGTGGTCGCCTCTGGGCCTGACTGCTGTATGTCGGCAAACAGGCTGTAGCCGGTAAACAGTAGCCCGATGGCCAGCAAACCGACAAAGATGATGGCGCTCGCGGGGCCCACTTTTTGGTCAATATTTGGACGCGAACTGGATCGCTGCGCGGTGGCGGCTGAAGGATTTGCTTGCATGGATTTGGATCAGACCATTGTCTGAATAGTGGTTAATAAAACCCTACCAAATCGTACAAATACAAACGCCAGCAGGAACTATCTACAGTATCGATAGTTAATATGTCGGA
Organism: uncultured beta proteobacterium; assembly: GCA_903870955.1. Lineage (GTDB taxonomy): Bacteria > Pseudomonadota > Gammaproteobacteria > Burkholderiales > Burkholderiaceae_C > Allorhodoferax. The sequence continues at coordinate 982 of CAIQEX010000405.1, read as the reverse complement.
AATGTTACGAAAACGCTATTCGGCGCGCTCTGCGCTTCCAAGCACCAAATCAAGCCCATCCGATGATTCGAGCGGGCAACATGCGGCCAGAAAATTGCTCAATGAATTGCAGCGGCGACGATGATGCAGATGCCCAGGGACATCGCGGCAACAACCAGTGCCAGCGCCTGGTTTTGCTTCTCGACAATTTCTTCCCACAGGTTGTAGGGTGTGAGCTTGTCGATCACCAGAAAGCTGATCCAGAAAATCAGCACGCCCGCTATCGCGAACACGATGGAGCCCAACAAGACCCCGGGTTTCATCCATTCCATGACACATCCTTTCGGTGAGAACAGCGGGCTTACAAAGGTTTACGTTCAGGTCACTATGCTGACATCAAAACACGCCATGATGACGGCAACAACAACTATTTGCACGATACACCATGACATCGCCGTCTGACCATCCACAGGACTTCGAGGATCCGGTTCCGGTATTGCTCGGGCGCGTGTATGCCGAGGCCCCGACTCCCCTGAAGAGCCGTTTGCTGGAGCACATGCTGAAACCCCTGGGACTGCTCTCACTCGCCACGGTGTGCAATGGCGCGTTTGCCAACCTGGCCATGAATCGAACGTGGGCGATACCACCAGATCTGGTGCAAAAGCTGGACCCCAAGCAGGTCATGGCTTTGGCTACTTATGTGCAACAGGTCAGCGTTCACGCGGTTACCGGCCTCAGCCAGGTGCTGAGTACGTCGCCTGTATTGCAAGGATCGGTGGCAGCCTCGGCATTGGTGGCGCTGCTGATAAAACGCGCTCGCGAGTTGCCCCAACCTGACCCACGCGATCTGGAAGACTTCGCGGCCTGACTCGCTTGCGCCTACGCGCCACGCAGACTCCCCGACCCCGCGGGGCCGCTGGCATAGACTCTGCCATCTTGAAAAAATCCCCTTTCTTCCTATTTCTTGCCTCGCTGTTTTGCAGCTTGTTCTTTAGCGCAGCGT
>CAIQEX010000404.1 GCA_903870955.1 uncultured beta proteobacterium | reverse complement strand
TGCGCGTCTTGGGTCCACTGGCCAGTGTCACGCTGACCACCCCCTCGGTTCTGGTTTCAGCCATGTTGTGGTCGGCAGGCTTTGCCCTGTACAGCGTCAGATACTGGCGCATTCTGAGCGCTACAGAGTTTTAAAGGTCATGAGCTGTCAATGCGATCCGCTTCGGAAAAATAGTCGACGGCGCTGACGTAGGATGCAAGGTGCATTTGACATGCGCTGCATTCATCACTTTCGACAAGTTTCCATGACAACCCACGTTCAAACCCAATACCAGAAAAAACTCTGTTCCGCCGAACAAGCCGCCACCTTGATCCAGTCTGGCGACAAGGTCTTCATGGGCGAATTTGCCCAGAATGTGGAGGCTGTAGACGCTGCATTGGCGCTGCGCAGCCATGAGCTGCGTGATGTCATCCTCGTCACCACCACCCGCGCCCGACCATTGAAGTGCGTCGAGGCCGACCCCAAGGGCGAGTCGTTCTTGTGGAATGACTGGCACTTCTCCGGTCTGGGCCGGAAGTTCGGTGAAAAGGGCTTGGCCGGCTATATCCCGCTGTGCTACCACCAGGGGCCACAAAACGTGGAGCTCTACGAAGAGCCGGATGTAGCCGTGGTGCAGGTAACGCCCATGGATGCCAATGGTTTCTTCAACTTTTCCACCAGTTGTTCCATGACGCCTTCTTATTGCCGCAAGGCGAAGAAGGTGGTTGTGGAGGTGAACACCAAGACGCCCCGTTGCCTGGGCGGCCTGGATGAGACCATCCACATCTCCAAAGTATTCGCCGTGGTCGAGGGCCCCAACAGCCCGCTGCTGCAACTGCCCGAGGCCATCGGCAGCGAGGCCGACCGCATGATTGCCAACCACGTCATGGGCTTGCTGGAAGATGGTTCCACCATTCAGTTGGGCATCGGCGCACTGCCCAATATCGTGGGCGCGATGATTGCCCAGAGCGACCTGAAAGACCTCGGCGTACACACCGAAATGCTGGCCGACTCGTATGTGGACATGTACGAAGCCGGTCGCATCACCGGCAAGCGCAAGGCGATTGACCGCGAGAAGATGGTTTACACCTTCGCCATGGGCACCCAAAAGCTCTATGACTTTCTGGACAACAACCCGGTGGCAGCCATCTTCCCGGCGTCCTACACCAACGATCCCGCCACCATTGGCCGCAACCCCAAGGTGGTGGCCATCAACAACGCCATCGAGATCGACCTCTTCACGCAGGTGGCCAGCGAGTCTGCCGGACCGCGCCAGATTTCGGGCACCGGCGGCCAGCTCGACTTCATCATGGGCGCCTACAAGTCCGAGGGTGGCAAAGGTCTGATCTGTATTAACTCGACCTACAAGAAGAAGGACGGCACGATTGGCTCGCGCATCGTGCCCACGCTGTCACCCGGCACCATCGTGACCTGTCCGCGCTCGGTGGTGCATTACGTGGTGACTGAATATGGCGTGGCCCAGATGAAAGCCAAATCAGCCTGGCAGCGGGCCGAGGCCCTGATCAACATCGCGCATCCGGACTTCCGCGAGCAGTTGGTCAAGGAGGCCGAAGGCTTTGGTATCTGGCGCCGTTCCAACAAGCTGGTTTAGTTTTAACCCCGGGACAAATCCGCAGGCTTCGAGACGGCAAACGCATCCGTTAGCGCTGCGTCAAAGTCTTCCCTGCGAAACGGTTTGACCAGCAAGGGCCATGGAATGTCGGCCCGATTTTTAGCGGTCTCTTTGGAGTAACCGGACATCAGAAATATTTTCATCGGCGGGTGCGAGGCAGATACTTTTTGCGCCAGTCCGATACCGTCGAGATGACCGGGCATCATGATGTCGGTGAGCATGACATCAAAGTGTCTGACTTCCAGCAGCGCGAGCGCGTCCTCGGCAGAGGATGCCAATACTGCGGTGTGGCCCTGGTCTTTCACCCATGCCCTCACCAGTTCGGCAAGTTCCGGCTCATCGTCGACGATCAGAATTTTTAGTTTTACGACGGCGTCTAGCGGAGCTGGTGCGGCGACCAGGGCGACGGGCAGCAGTGCGTCCGGTGTTGCGGGTGAGGCATGTAAAACGGGCAGGGACATTTCGATGGTCGTGCCTTTGCCTTCTGCGCTGTGAATCTTGAGGGTGCCGCCCGACTGCTTGACGAAGCCAGCCACCATGGACAGGCCCAGGCCGGTGCCGAGACCGCGCTCCTTGGTGGTAAAGAACGGCTCGGTGGCACGCTTGCGCACGGCTTCGGGCATACCCATTCCGGTGTCTGCTACGGCCAGACGGGCCATGCCCTCTGAGACACCCAGACTGACCGTCAAGTCGCCGCCCTGGGGCATGGCATCCCGCGCGTTGACAATCAGATTCAACAGCACGGCCTCCAGGCCGGCCTCATCGACCACCACTTCGACGCCCGCGTCTGGCGGGTTCAGCACAAAGTTCACCCTCGGACCCAGGGCGTGCTTTAACAGGGGCGCGATGCGTTCGACAAGTGCCCAGGGGTCCGTCCTGGCTGGCAGCAAAGGCTGCTTGCTGGCCAGGGCCAGCAGCGATTTCACCAGGCCCACACCACGCTGTGCTGCACCGATGGCTACCTCCAGGCGTCGCGCGTCCGTTTCCACTTTTACCTGCGGTTTCAACAGGTCCAGGTTGCCCACAATGATGGCCAGAAGGTTGTTGAAATCGTGTGCCATGCCGCCGGTGAGTTGACCAATGGACTCCAGCTTCTGGGTCACCCGGGTGCGCTCTTCTGCCATCTTGCGGTCGTGAATGTCGGTGCCGGTATGCAGGAAGGAAGAGGGCGCGCCGTTGCGGTCCAATACCTGCGTGATCTGGGAGGAAAACCAGAGGTAGGCGCCATCGAACCTGCGCTTGCGGTATTCACAGGATTGTTCGTTGGGTTGCAGGTGCAAGGCGCGGTCAACGAAGTCCTTCAGGCGACTCCGGTCATCCGGGTGCACCGAAGCCAGTACCCAATCAAAGCCCAGGGCCTGCTCCTCTGCACTTGGGCCGGCGAAATCAATGGTGCGGCGATTGACCCACAGGAACTTGCCCTGCTCATCCATGCGAAAAATTGACTGGGGCACCAACTCAATCACCTGGTTCAGGTTTTGCTGGCTCTCCAGAACCCTTCTTTGCCGCAGGATGCCCAGAATCAGCAGGCCGGCCATCATCAGAATCAGCACACCAAAAAGCGCCGATGCCATGATGTAACCCTGTACCCGTTCGCGGTAGACGTTCTCGATGGTGGCGACCGAGGTGCCAGCCAGAATGAGGATGTTGTAGGGGCTGATCGTCCGGTAACTCACGAGGCGATTGACACCATCGGCTGTGGCAACCGCCGTGTAGGACCCAATCTTCGATTTCTTCAGTTCGTTGAAGACCTGGGATTTGCGGTTGTCTCCGCCAAACGAAAGTTTTCCGTTGTTGATGCGGATGCGGGTGTAGCCATCCAGGCCGATGATGGCGCGCGAGGCGTCGGCACCCAGGCTGGTTTCCTCAAAGGGTTCCGAGAACAGTCCGGGCTCCACCGTCATGACCACCACGCCGCCAAAGGAGCCGTCCTTGCTGACGATGCGACGTGTCAAGGGCACAACCCATTTCCCGGTGATGTGGCTCTCGATGGGCACGCCCACGTCCAGCAGGTCCTCAGTGCCTATTAGTTGCTTCTGAAAATATTGCCGATCGGCCACGTTGATGCGGATTTCACCGCCCTTGCTGCCGATGAGAGACGATAAAAAGATGTCGCCCGACGCCCGCACAAAGCTGACGTGGGGATTGAGCTCACTTTCAATTTTGAGGTCTGCCAGCAGGGAACTAAGCTCGGTACGGGTCAGCCCGGGCTTGTCGGCGAGGACCTTGCGTGTGATCAGAAGAATCTTGTCCAAAGACATCAGCAGGCTTCTGATGCGCACCTCGTCAGACAGCACGATTTTGCTGTTGGTGTCCAGGGCGCTGGCGAATGCATGGTCCCGCTCATCGCTGACGATGTGCTGTAGGAACAAGAAGGCGCTCAGCAGGATCAGGATGCAGGTGAAGGCGGCCAGCCACAACATGGAACCGGCACCGGCCAACTCCTTGAACAGGCTGCTTTTCTGTGTCGGCATGGGGTTCATACGGTCAAGCCCAAGGCCGCAAACAGCTCAGCTTGGGTGAAGGGTTTGGTAATCGCACCACGCACCTTCAGCCCG
>CAIQEX010000403.1 GCA_903870955.1 uncultured beta proteobacterium | reverse complement strand
GTTTTGCCCCTGCCCGAGGTGCGCGACGATTTGCCTCCCGCCAACGCCACTGTGGTGGCAAAGTTGCTAGGTCAGGGTTCTGCGACTGAGGAAGCAACAGCCCAACCCGATGCGGCCAGCCGCTTTCGTTTGACCGGAATCATTGCTTCAGGCAAAGGCCGTGGCGTGGCCCTGGTCTCCATAGACGGCAAACCGCCCAAGCCCTACCACGAGGGCAGCAAGCTGGAAGAAGGCTGGATGCTGCAATCGGTCGAACCGCGCCGCATAGCCCTGGCCGCAGATGCCAAAGCACCGGTGGGATTGCGGCTGGAATTGCCGCCCAAGCAGCCTTAGTCGCTTTTTCGTGGGCCAGAATTTCTGGCCTTTAGTGTTCACGGCTGGACATTTCGAATCTCTCGTCTTTGCAAGAAGGGCCAAAGTCCCCTTCGCCCTGCTGAGGGTCGCAAGAACTTGCAACCGTTTGCAAGTGCGCACGGACAAAGAGCCAACATGTCAAACCAAAAGACCAAATTTTTCCGACTTCGTTTGGGTTTGGTTCTAAACAGATCACTATTTATTGCAGCCGCAAGCCTCACCTTTTTCTTGTCTGGTTGCGGCGGTGGAGGAGGTGGCGGCGGTGGTGGTGGCGCTATCGGGTCCAGCACAAACACGCTTTCAGGGACGGCTCTAGACGGTTACATCCAAGGTGCCAAAGTGTGTCTGGATATCAATGGCAACGGAGCATGTGATGCGGCAGAACCCAGCGCCACCACCGACGCTGGCGGCAAGTTTACTCTTAGCATAGGCAGTGCCAGCATCACGGGTATCAATCTGATTGCTGAAGTTCCAGGTGATGCCAAGGACACTGACGACAACGGCCTAACCTTGACCGCAGCAGGTAAATCCGCCTACACCATGGGCGCACCTGCTTCGCAGTCTGCAGTGATCACACCGCTTTCTACCCTGATTTTGGGTAAGGTTGCGACCGATGGTGTCAGCAGTGAGATTGCAAAGCAACGCGTACTTTCTGAGCAAGGTTTGCCAGCGGTAACCAACCCCAATGAAGACTACATTGCCCAAGGCAACAATCTGGTTCACGGAGTAGCCAAGCAATTGGCCCGCCAATTGCAACAAGCTCAAAGCATTGTTCCTGCAGGCACCAAGCCCGAATCTCGTTTGTCTGAGGTTTTCAAGTTACTCCAAACTTCTCAGGCTGACGCAGGAAAATTGTTGGCCACTCTCACGTCCGGCGCTGTCAATCCGCTCAATATGCCCTCCAGTTTGAGCAATGTGTCTACAGGCACCCTTTTTTCCTACCGTATGACCAGCGTTAAGGGCAAGCCCATTGCCGCAACTGCCATGGTGTTCACCCCCAAGACCCCTATGCCTGCGGCTGGCTGGCCGATGGTGGTTTTCGGCCACGGCACGGTAGGCGTCGCGCAGCAGTGTGCTCCCAGTGTGACCATGAAGGCATCAGGCGCCTGGGGCTATGCCGAACTTGGTGCTTTGCTCATTAATCAAGGCTATGTGGTGGTAGCGCCCGATTACGAAGGACTGGGGCCTGTAAATATGGGAGTGGAGCCAGGTCATCCCTATCTTGACTTTAGTAGCGCAGGTCGATCTATGGCCCTGTCTGCCGTGGCGGCCAAACAGTTGATGACGAATAAGCTCTCTGGATCGTGGGCCACATTGGGTCATTCGCAAGGTG
>CAIQEX010000402.1 GCA_903870955.1 uncultured beta proteobacterium | reverse complement strand
GCTATATTGTCCAGAAGCTCATCCAGCCAAAACGGGATCGCTTCCAGTTCCAACTTCCCGGCCTCAATTTTGGAAAAGTCGAGGATGTCATTGATGATGTTCAGAAGGGCATTGCCTTCGCTGCTGATCTTGGTCAGGTAATCACGTTGCTTGGGCGTCACCTCGGTGTTCAAAGCCAGGTGGGAGAAACCCAGGACGGCATTCAATGGCGTGCGTATTTCATGGCTCATATTGGCCAGAAAAAGGCTCTTGGCCTGATTTGCCAGTTCGGCCTGTACGGATGCCATCCTGAGCTGCTGTCCCAGGGTTTGGGCCATCAGGTAGCGTCGTTGCATTTGCAGCCATAGCAAGGTCAGCAAAATACCCGCCGTCAGAATGCCCGCCATCGCCAATGAACCGCACACCCAAGCCAGTCGGTAAATGGGCGCGTAGAGTTCCCCCACTTCGACCTTGGCGGATATCCACCAAGGGGTGCCCGATACCGGTTGAATAGCGGCCAACACGGTCCGTCCCCGATAGTCACGGCCTTCATAGACGCCGGGGCCATGCAACATGGCCATGTGCATGGGTTGCTCGGCACGCTTAACCGAGTAATGGACAAAGCTGTGTCCGTCTTCCTTCATGCGGTTGAGCAGGGTCACCTCGTCTCCATCCAAGCGATAGAGAAGCAGTTCGCCGGTCTTGCTGGGGTTGGGCCATTCATTGAGCATGGGTAAAAAGCGTTCGCTGATGGCGATGGCGTACACCAGGATCATGGGCTCTTCCGTCGCCTCGTCCGGAATATGCGAGCCAAATGCCATATAGGGGTTGCCATCCGCATCGATACTGATGTCCATCAAAGTCGCTTTGTCTGTCGACAACGCACTCGATAGCATGGGTCTGATTTGCCGGTCGTTGTAGGGTGCCGCGCCGACCGAGATAATCGCTTCGCCGCTGTGGTTCAGGACTTCAGTGCTGCGATATCCGTACTGTGAACGCGTCTCTTCCAGCCAGTGGTTCACACGCTGATCCGCATAGAGCGCAGAAAAGCGGTCTTGCCAATGATCGGACACTGGCCTGCCTGAAGACACCAACAATTCCCGGAACATATTGTTACGGGAATTGGAATAGACGTCAGCCCGGCGCTCTTTTATCCAGTCCGATATCTGGCTCGCTTTCATAGCGGAAAGCGACTTCAGCCGATGTCTTTCCAAGGCAACTGCTTCGTCCGATAGACGGTAGAACCCGACCGCTCCCACCAAACCTACAAAGCTGGCAAACAGGATAAATACCGCCACCAACTGCCTGAGGGTCAATTGCTCCAGTAAGGCGCCGCGCTTATCCCCCATGCCTGTCCCGCAAAGCTAGTTGTTGCGTGCAAAGAATGCCGGAAAGTAGCGACGGATGCCCGGGTAATAGCGGTTCACCAGTTTGTCATAGCTACCGTCGGCCCTGATACTGCGCAGGTAATCGTCGAACGCGGCACGCAACGCGGGCGATGACTTTGGAAACGCGGCAGCCAGATCCTGATGCTCTGAAATGGGCCCAATCACTTTGATGCGACCAGCCCAACGTTGCAAGTCGATCACTGCGTCAGGGACATCCAGCAGCGTGAATTCGACATCGCCCTTGAGTAGTTCCGGCACCATTTCATCCAGATTGGTGCTTGCGGTATAGGAGCGCAAATCAATGCCCTTGCCCTTGAGCCCGTAGTTTGCCGGGTCCAGGCAGGTACGTTCCATCACCAGCAGACTTTGCTTGCCCAGGACCTCCCGGGTGCTGGCAATTTCACTGCGCAACTCCGGCTGTGCCGCCACCGGCTGGTAAGGTGAATTGGTACGTGCAACCAATAGCACCTGCGACGGGAATGTGGCTTGGGAGTACAAGACCACCTGCTGACGCCAGGGCAGCACGGTAAAGCCGGTAGCAATCATGTCGCCCCGCACAGGGAAATCACCTTCCAGAGTTACCGCGTCCCCATTGCGGACCACATTCTTGCCAAGCATATCGCGGATGACGTCGTAAAAATTGGTATAGACCAGCTCATACCGCACGCCAATGTACTTGGCAAAGCCCTGCGTCAGTTCCACGTCAAACCCTGTGCCATCCGGCTTGACAAAGTTGGCGTATCGGATGCCCAGGTGACGCAGCACGCCACTGGCTTTGACCTCATTCAAATCTGCAGCCAGAGCAGACACACTGATGCAAGAGGCCATCAGCAACATGCCAATGCGCTGCGCCCACGGGCGCTTCCGATGTGTATCTCTGTTCATAGTATTTCCTTGATCGTTGTACCCGGGCTATCGATTGCGCGAGGAAAACGTAGCTCTTCCCACGAAAAATGTAGCTCCGACCTGTGCTTGGCACAAATGATCAGAAAAAATGAAAGCTGCCTTTCACATTTTCATTATTAGCACTTCGTCAACATTTAAAGAAATGCTGACAAATGCATTTGTCGCAAGCGTATGATTCGCCGCATGTGCGAATTTGTGTGCAACTCCAGATCCTGGTTGGCGCACTGTTTTGACCCGTACCAAGTCCAGGCACTACTCTATACATGCTTTCTAAAACATGACGCACGCTGGTC
>CAIQEX010000401.1 GCA_903870955.1 uncultured beta proteobacterium | reverse complement strand
CATTCACTTTAGGTGGACGCAGCCGCAACTCGGAGACCGCTTTGAGCGGCAGGCCCGCATCGGTCTCGACGGGACGGACAGCCGATGGCGGCACCTTGGGCACCAACCAGCGGTTGAGTTCCTCGACCAGTTCCAGCATCGGGGCGCCTGCCAGCGCTTGCAGGCGCACGCGTGACAGCAGGTAGGTATAGCGGGCCATGGCCAGATCGCGCTGGGCGGAGACCTTTTGCTGTTCGGCATTCAGCGCGTCGTTGAGTGTGCGGCTCCCGGCCTCAAACGAGCGCCGGTTGGACAGCACCAACTGTTCTGCGGAGCGCAGCGCCTGCTCCAGCGCGCGAATCCTGAGCACGCCTTCGGTCACGCCGCGGAACTCGCGGTGCACGCGCACGCCCAGGTCGCGGCGCATGGCTTCCAGTGCGTACTCCAGGCGCGCCTGGTCGGCTTGCGTCTGGCGCACCGTGGCACCGACATAACCGCCAGAGTAGATCGGCAGACTGAGTTGCAGACCCAGCGAGCTGTTGTTGTAGCGGCTGTTGACGTTGGTCACCGAGTCGCTTTCGCTGCGTGACCACTGTGCGATGGCGTCCAGCGTCGGGTAGTTGCCGGAGCGGGCCTTTTCGACCTCCTGCCGAGCCGCTTCGACCTGCGCCTTGAGCGACCGGATTTCCGGGCTCTTCATCTCGGCGAGTTCGGTCCAGTCTGTCAATCGGTCAGGTGTTGGCGGCAACAGAAGCAGGCGACCGGCATCCAGCGTGGCCAAGGGTTCCACCGGTTGATTCACCAGGTTTTGCAACTGTCGGCGGGTGAACTCGAGGTTCTGACGGGCTTCAAGTTCCTGCGCCGCATTCAGGTCCAGTGCGGCCTGCGCCTCGTCGATATCGGTGCGCGTGCCGACACCCGCAACAAAACGTTTGCGCGCGGCATCCAACTGATGCATCACGGTGGCATGTTGGGCCTGCACCAAGGCCAGATTCTCTGTCCCAAGCAGGGCTTCAAAGTAGGCACTGCAAACACGCACTGCCAGACTTTGCAGCTCCCGCTCCAAAATGGCTTCAGCGTCTTCGACCTGGGCTTGCGCCTGGCGCTGGTCGGCCGAGCGATAGCGGTTGAACAGCGGCTGACGCAGCGTCAATGTCTGGTTGCTGCTGGTGTAGTCGGTGTTGCTGGTGACTGGGGTGCCCAAAAAGTTGGGCGTTGTGCTTTCCAGTGCGTTGTGGTTGCGCGTGAGCCCTAACGAAAGGTTTGGCAGCAACTGGGCATTGGTCTGGGGCACGCGCTCGCGGCGCGCATCCGTTGCGGCCCTGACTCCGAGAATCGTGGGGTCCTGCGCCAGTGCCGCCTGATAGCTTTGGGATAAGTCCAGCGACCATGCGGGCCAACACACGGTGACGCAGAGGATGGCCGCCCACGGGGGTCTGATTTTCAAGGCGTCATTCCTCTTTCATGGCGGACGCCAGACGTTTGCTCAACGGGTGCAGAAGGTAGGTCAGCAAGGAGCGCTCGCCGGTGCGGAACACCACTTCCACCGGCATGCCGGGCTGCATCTGGTGCTTGCCCAAGGCCTTGATGCCATCGGGTGTGACCGCCACGCGGGCCAGGTAGTAGGGGGCGTTGGTTTGCGGGTCGGTCAAAAGATCACCGGACACCGACACCAGTTTCCCCTGCACCACAAGCTGCGGCGCATGCGAAAACGAGGTGAAGCGCACATCCACCAGCATACCGGCGCGCACCCGGTCGATCAGGTTGGGCTGCACCCGCGTTTCGAGCAGCATGGGGCTGTTGGCCGGAACGATATCCAGCAGTTTTTGACCCGGGCTGATGACGCCACCCGCGGTCTGGGCTACCAGCGACACCACCTGACCGGCAGCGGGGGCAAGAATATCGGTGCGCGCCAGTTCATCCTGCAACGACTGCACTTTTTGTGCGTCCCCCAAGACCTCGCGCGTGACGTCGGCGAGTTGGCTTTCAAACTCTTTGCGGTATTCCTGCTGGCGCATCCGTGCGCGATGGCGCATCTCCTCGATGCTGTGCTTTGCATGCAGGAGGTTGCCCTGCAATTCGGCCAGGGTGTTGCCGGCATCGGCCACCTGGCGTTCGAGTTCGAGTTGCCGGTTGCGCGGCACGTAGCCTTCTTTGACCACTTCACGCGTTTTGACCAGTTCTTCGTTGAGAAGGGCGAGTTGGCTGCGCCGATGGACCTGCATGGCTTCATAGGACGCGACCTGCGCCTCCTGACCCTGGATACCCGCCTCAATCGACTGCAACTCGGCGCGCAACGCGGCACGCCCCGACTCCAGCAACTGCTCCTGGTTGCGCATCTGCTGATCGATCAGCGGATCCTGGGCGGCAGCCACCAAATCCGGATGAAAAACAATGCGAGTCAGTCCGGCCTGTGCCGCCTGCAGGCGACCCTGCGTGGCGCGCAGACCCAGATAGCGCTGGCGCACCGATTCCAGACTGGCGCGAGCCGCCGCATCATCCAGCCGGAACAGCAATTGGCCTTCGTGTACCAGATCGCCTTCACCCACCAGCACTTCTTTCACGATGCCACCGCTGAGATGCTGGACCACCTTGTGCTTGGTATCGATGGCGACAAATCCCTGACTCGGCACGCCTTCGTCCAGTGGCGCCAGCACGGCCCAGAGCAGGAAACTGCCCAGTCCAATCGCCAGTGCCCAGAACCCGATGCGCGACGCACGACCCGGGTCAGACAACGGCATCGGCAGGGCAGGCGGGGGATTCAAAAAATCGGGAGTGGCCATGGCAGAGGTTTAAAGGGGGCGTGAGGTCGGGTTGGGGTTGGGGTTGGGGTTGGGGTTGGGGTTGTATGGGTGACGCAATCAGGCAGCGTCTTGCAGGCTTGCCAGAACCGCCGCCGTGGGGCCATCGGCCTTGATTTCGCCCTGGTCCAGAACGATCAGCCGGTCCGCCACCGCCAGCACACCCCGGCGATGGGTGATCAAAAAAACCGTTGTTCCCTGCGCCTTGCGTTCGCGCACGGTGCGCAACAAGGCGACCTCACCGGCATCGTCGAGATTGGCATTGGGCTCATCCAGCACCAACAGGGAGGGTGAGCCATAAATGGCCCGCGCCAGACCAATGCGCTGGCGCTGCCCGCCCGAGAGTAAATTGCCAGCCTCGCCAATCAGCGTGTCGTAACCCTTGGGGAACCGCAGGATGGCCTCGTGCATCCCGGTGCTGCGCGCTGCGGCAATCACCTGCGCGGAATCGACCTCGCCGAGGCGGGCGATGTTTTCGGCAATCGTGCCTTCAAAGAGCTCAACGTCCTGCGGCAGATAGCCCACGTGCGGCCCGAGTTCATCGCGACTCCACTGCGAGAGCGGCAACCCGTCGAGCAGAACTTCTCCGCTGACATCGGGCCAGATGCCGGTCAGCACACGCGCCAGCGTCGACTTGCCGGAACCCGAGGGCCCCAGCACCACCACCACGCTGCCGGCGGGTACCGAAAACGAAAGCCTCTTGAGGATGGGTGATTGGCGTCCGGGCGCGCTTGCTGTCACTTGCTGCAGGCTGATGGCGCCTGAGGGTGCCACGCGCTGCAACGCGACATCGCGCGGGGGATGCTCCCGCAGCAGCGCTTCAAGCCGTAGCAAGGCCGCTTTGGCGCTGACAAAACTGCGCCAGCCGCTCACCAGTTGATCCAGAGGCGCCAGGGCCCGGCCCATCAACACATTGGACGCAATCATGGCGCCCGGCGACAACTGCCCCTTGATGACCAGCAACGCGCCAGCGCCCAAAGTCAAAGACTGTTGGCTGTAGCGAATGAACTTGCTCCAAGCCGCCACCCGATGCTGCAGCCCCTGCGCGGTTTCATGTTGGGCCAGCCAGGTGCGATGCAAACTGCTCCAGCGCTGTTGCAAGGGGGCGCTCATGCCCATGGCCTCAATGACTTCGGCATTGCGCAATTTTTCCTGCAGGTAGCTGCTGCTGTCGTTGCCGGCCCGGGCGGCCTGTTCCGCCGGGGTCACGGTGTAGCGGTGGCCAAACCACGCGAGCACCGCCTGGACCAGCACAAAGACCAGCGACAAGGCCCCCAACCACGGGTGCAGAAAAAACGCGACGGCGATGTAAATGGGCGTCCAGGGCGCATCGAAAAATGCGAACAAACCCTGGCCGGTGAGGAACTGCCGGATTTGAATCAGGTCGCCAAAAGCCCGTGCGGGCGCGCTCGCGGATTGATTCAGGTTGGCTTCAAAACTGGCGTTGAAAACCCGGGTGCTCAATTGCTCGTCAAAACGCATGCCGGTTCGAACCAGAACCCGCGTGCGCCACCATTCGGCGCAGGCCATCAGGGCGTACATCAGGAGCGCAATCAGGGATACCGCCACCAGCGTCAGTTCGCTCTGGCTGAGCATGACCCGGTCATAGACCTGCAACATGTACAACGTTGGCGTCAGCAGCAGCAGATTAATCAGCGAACTCAGCAGCCCGGCCAGCAGAAATTCCCGACGGTAGGCCCAGAGCGTGGCGCTGACTTCACTGCGTCGGGTCGGGGCGATTTTTGGCATGGTGTGTGCGGCGCTTAGAGGGCGGGCACCGCGGCGGCCGAAGTCGGCTGTGCGGTGCGTTCTGGCGTTTTTTTCAGGCTCGCCAGGACCTCGTCTCGCGGACCAAAGGCCTTTGCCAAACCATCTTGCAGCAGCAGGATTTTGTCCACCACGGCCAGCACATGGGTGCGATGCGTCATGACCACGAACGTCGTGCCGCGCGCCTTCAAGTCACGGATGGCAGCGAGCAGGGCGTTGTCACCGGCTTCGTCCAGACTGGAGTTGGGTTCATCCAGCACCACCAAAGCCGGGTCCCCATAAATCGCCCGTGCCAGCGCCACCCGCTGGCGTTGGCCACCGGAGAGCATGGCCCCCTCTGGCCCGACCTGCGTCTGGTATCCCTGCGGCAAGTCCATGATGAATGCGTGCAGCCCGACGGCTTTTGCCGCAGCCTGGGTTTTGGCCGGCGCAGCGTCGCCAAAGCGGGCAATGTTGTCGGCGATCGTGCCATCCAGCAACTCCACACCCTGCGGCAGGTAGCCCAGGTGGGGACCCAACCCGGTTTTATCCCAGGTGAACACGTCGGCCCCGTCCAACCGCACCTGTCCGGTCGCGGCCGGCCATAAGCCCACCAACAGGCGCGCCAGGGTGGTCTTGCCGGACGCCGACGGACCGATGACGGCCAGCACCTCACCCGGGGTCAACGCAAAGCCCACATTTCTAAAAATGGGCAGACCGGTTGCCGGTGCCACAGCGGCCAGGTTTTCCACCTGCAGGCGACCACGCGGCGCGGGCAACGCCATGCTGGCGGGTTTGGCTGGCTGTGTCGCCAGCAGGTCGTCCAGACGCTGCCAGGCCTCGCGCAGGTTCACCACCAGACGCCATTGGGTCACGATCTGCACCAGTGGCGTCAAGACGCGGCCACCCAGGATCGAGGCCACCATCATCATGCCGCCGCCGCCATTCAGGTTGTTATGCAGCAGCAGCCAGGCGCCCAAGCCCAACAGCAGGGAACCCAGGGCGGTCTGGACCAGTTTAGTCAGGGCCTGGTAGCCACCCGCCAGGTTGGAGGCTTGCGCCTGCAAGCGCAAGAATTCGCGTTGTCGAAGCATCCAGCGACTATGGATATTGCGTAACAGGCCCATGGATTCGATGACCTGGGCATTGCGCAGTGAACTGCTGGCGTATTGCTGTGCGGCCATGGCGCTGCGGTTGGCTGCCAACAAGGGCGGTTGGGTGCCGCGCTCATTGAGCCAACCGATCGCCACCTGCAGCATCGCACCGACCAGGGAGCACCAGCCCAACAACGGGTTGATGGCAAAGACCAGCAACAAAAAGACCAGCGACACCGGTGCCTCCAGCAGCGCCAGCAAGGGCGTGGAGCCCAAAAATTCACGGATCGCCCGCAGATCGTGCAGGGGCTGCATGTTGCCGCCCGGGAGCTTTTTGAAATGGGCCTGAAAAATGGCGTCCACGACGCGCGCGCGAAGTTGTTCGTCAAGCCGCCTGCCCGCATGCTGCAGAAGATGGGCGCGCGTCCATTCCAGCACCTCCATCAAGGCATAGGCGCCGATGACCGCCAGCGTCAACATCAGCAGCGTGAACGGATTGCGGCTGTTCACCACGCGGTCATAGACCTCCAGCATGTAGGCGCTGGGCGCCAGAACCAGCAGGCTGGAGCAGACACTAAACCAGGCCGCACGCGTCAATTCAGGGCGTAACGACGCCAAGGCCAGACGCAACTCCGAAGGCGGTTTAGGCGCAGACATGGCGTGTCCGGGCACGCTTCGTCACGCCCGGCCGCGTTGCCGGGTCGCCGAAGCCGTTTGGATAAAAGGGTGGGAAACCGGCGATGAAGCAGGGAAGGGTGGAGAAATGGGTGTTCACGGGACAGACTCGTTGGAGCGCCAGGCTCGATCACGCTGGGTACAGCCCATCCTATGCAAACCGGCAGATTTAAACAATGAACCGTTTGCACTACGCGGTGTCACAAATAAATCAAATTACTGTCGCATGGGAAAGCCTGTCAGTCCCGCCAAGTGAT
>CAIQEX010000400.1 GCA_903870955.1 uncultured beta proteobacterium | reverse complement strand
TTCGACGTCATCATCCTGCGCAATGTCCTGATTTACTTCAACGACGAGACCAAACAACGCGTCGTGGAACAGCTCTGCAACAAGCTGACCGATGGCGGCCACCTGCTGATTGGCCACGCGGAGGCGATTCAGCGGCATCGGTTGCCCTTGGTTCAGGAGGCTCCTTCACGCTTTCGCTTTGAGCCTGACCATTTGACGGGCAGAGGCGCAGCATGAGCATTAAAGTTTTGATCGTCGATGACTCGGCTGTGATGCGTGAAGTGCTGACGCTGATTCTGGACGGCGCGCCCGACATCGAGGTCATGGCGTCGTGCTCGGACCCGATATTTGCCCAGCAAAAAATGAAACTGGCCTGGCCCGATGTCATCGTGCTGGACATCGAGATGCCGCGCATGGATGGGCTTACGTTCCTGCGCCAGATCATGGCGCAACGCCCCACACCGGTCGTCATCTGCTCATGGCTCACCGAAAAGGGCGCCACCATCACCCTGGATGCGATGTCGGCGGGCGCCGTCTCCATCATTACCAAGCCCACTTTCGGACTCAAAACCTTTCTGGAAGAGTCCGCTACGGAATTGATTCAGGAGGTACGGGCGGCGGCGGCGGCGCGCATGGGAAAAATCAAAACCACGGCGCCGTCCCACAGCCGCACGCCGCCGACACCTTCCGCCAAACTCAACGCGGATGTCATCCTGGCAGCGCCAACCGGCCGCGACATGTTTCGCACCACCGACCACATCATTGCCGTTGGCACATCGACCGGAGGCACCCAGGCTTTGGAGTACCTGCTGCCGAAATTGCCCACCTCGACACCGGGTGTCGTCGTGGTGCAGCACATGCCAGATCAGTTCACCGCCTCCTTCGCCAAACGACTGAACACCTTGTGCCAGGTTGAGGTGAAGGAAGCGCAAACCGGCGACCGTCTGATTCCTGGCGTGGTGTTAATTGCACCCGGCGGCAAGCACCTGTTGGTTCAGCGCAGCGGGACCCAGTTTATTGCCGAGGTCAAGGAGGGGCCACTGGTCTCGCGTCACCGGCCGTCGGTGGATGTGCTGTTTCGCTCCATCGCAGTCAGCGCCGGGCGCAATGCCCTGGGCGTGATATTGACCGGGATGGGAGACGACGGTGCGCGGGGCCTGCGCGAAATGCACGATGTGGGCGCACGCACCATTGCGCAGGATGAGGAATCTTGCGTGGTATTTGGCATGCCGAAAGAGGCTCTGGCACACGGCGGTGTCCAGGAGGTCATGTCGTTGGACGCTATTGCAACGACGCTTGCAGGAATCAGGAGTTAACCATGACACACTTACAAAAATGGCATTCGCGTACCGTATTGGTCGTTGACGATTCGACCAGCAACCGGATGGTGGCGATTGAAATGCTGAGGGAATTGGGCATTACCCAAGTGTTACAGGCCGAGAACGGCCATGTCGCACTGGAGTTGATCGAGTCCCGTCACGTCGACCTTGTGCTCACCGATCTCAACATGCCGGATATGGATGGCATTGAACTGCTGAGCAAACTGGCCAAGCGACGGGACAGCAAAATCCTCTATGTAGCCGTCATGAGCAGTGTCGGGCAGGCCGTGCTGGACACCGTACAAAACATTGCGGATGCCAGCCATCTGGAGCTCCTGGGTGTCTTCCCGAAGCCCTTGAAAATTATGCAGGTGCGGGAACTGCTGACCAATTACGACCCTGAAAACCGGGGCTTGATCTCGGCACGCAGCGATCTGGTCTTTACCTCGGAAGATGTCGCGCGTGCATTGCTGCAGGGTGAACTTGTCGCGTACTACCAGCCCAAGGTTTTTTTCCCCAACCGCAAAGTGTGGGGCATGGAGGCCTTGGTGCGCTGGATTCACCCGGTGCACGGCATATTGCCGCCGGTGCTGTTTGTCGAGCATCTGGAGTCCGAGAAATTGGGCTTGGACTTCTTCATGTATATGTTGCAGATGGTTTGTAAACTTCTGAAGTCTCTGCCGGAAAGGCCAGACCTGTTGCACTGTTCGATCAACCTTCCCGTGCCCCTGCTGACCACGGAAGGCCTGGTTGACGACATGGTGCGGGTGCTCAAATCCCATGGCCTGTCGAACGAAACCATTGTCGTGGAACTGACCGAAACTTCACTCATGATGCGCCTGGCCGAATCCCTTAGCGCGCTGGCCCGCCTGCGCATGAAGGGCTTTGGGGTGGCCATGGATGATTACGGTACCGGCTATTCGTCCATGAAGCAGTTGGCCCGCTGCCCTTTTAGCGAACTCAAGATTGACCGCGAGTTTGTGCACGATGCCAACTTCAGTGAAAAGAAACATGCCATCCTGACCGGTGCAATTGCGATGTGCCAACGCATGGGCATGCTGTCGGTCGCTGAAGGCGTGGAAACGCAGGCTGACTGGGATCAACTGAACGTGCTGGGCTGCGAAGTGGCCCAGGGCTACCTGATTAGTCGACCCCTGCCGGAACAGGCGTTTCGCGAATGGCTGCTGGTGAACTGACGCTCACGAAGCCCGGTTGGCCACCCGGGAAGCACCCAGCACACGCGATAACCACAGGCTGGCGATGACCAGGGGCAGCGCGATACCAAAGGACCAGCGAATTCCAAAAATTTGCGCCACATAGCCCAGCAACGGGGGAGCCAGCAAAAACGAAACAAATGCGGTTTGGGCCAGGGACGACACGTTCACCGTCGAAGGCCGGTCCGTGCGCTGTGCGGCGGCCGACATGGCCAGCGGAAAGATGGCACTGCTGCCGACACCGAGCATGGCAAAGCCGAGCAATGAAAGCCAGGGCGAAGGTGACACGAACACCAGCACATCGCCAAGAGCCAGCACGCTGAGAAGCGCGCGCGCCACAAAGACCGGGCTATGGCGCTCGACAAAACCATCGGCAAAGTAGCGCATCAAGGCCTGCGCCGCGGCTCCTGTGGCGACCGCTACGCCACCCCAAAAAGCCGAGACGCCAAACACGTCGCGCATATAGATGGCAGACCAGTCAAAGCCCGCACCTTCCAACACCATGGCCGGAAGCGTCACCACCACCAGCACCAGAATCGCGGCGGTGGGGGTTGCAAAGCGTGGTGGTTCGGCCTCTGCATGGCCGTGGTCGTCTTCGCGCAAGGGTGCCGCCTCAAAACGCCCCAATAGCAGCACCATGGCGGCCATGCAGAGGAGTACCACGCCCGCCAGATGCAGTTGCGGGCTGACACCCAGATAGGCCATCAGTGCACCGATTGCGGATGCACTAAAGAAGCCAATACTCCAGAAAGCATGCGAGCGGTTCATGATGCGTCGCCCGGTTTGGTGTTCCACCCGGTCGGCCTCCAGATTCACCACCACCTCGATTGCGCCCACCAGAAGGCCGGCCGGAAAAAGGCAGGCAAACATCAACAGCGGCGTGGGCGCGTGGGCGGCGGCGGCATAGAACAAGGGCAAGACCGGCAATAGCCCAATCAGTGTGCGGCGGTGCCCCATGCGTTCAATCACGGAGGCACCGAAGGTCAGGGAAATCAAGGTTCCGGCGGCCACGCCAATCAGTGCCAGACCGAGTGCGCCCTCGCCCACGCCCATGGCACGTTGAATCTCGGCCAGGCGCGGAAAAAAGCCACCCATGGAAAACGAGTACAGGAAGAAGCTGGCAAACACGCGCCGATGCTGCGGCATCGACAGGCCAAAACGCCAGAGCATGGAAGTGGGAAGGCTCATGTTGCCACCTTGTTACGTGTTTTCCAGGCGCCCGCGAGGATCACCAGGCCGGGAATCAGAATCATGGCCCAGATGATCTTGTCCAGATTGAGCTTGACCCAGGGAATGTTGCCAAAGAAGTAACCCACACTGACGATGCCCACCACCCACAGCGTGCCGCCCAACACATCGAACAGCACAAAACGCGCGCGGGTCATCTGCGCCACACCGGCCACAAAGGGCGCAAAGGTACGCAGGAACGGCATAAAGCGGGCAGCCACCAGGGTGATGCCACCATACTTCTCGTAAAACGCATGGGCCTGGTTAAAGGCTTTTTTGTTGAACCAGCGCGAATCCTCCCACTGGAACACCTTAGGGCCGACGATGCGGCCAATGGTGTAGTTACTCTGGTTGCCCAGAATCGCCGCCGCCAGCAGCAGAGCGACGGAAGTACCGTAATGCATGAGACCGCTGCCGCACATCGCCCCCACCACAAACAGCAGTGAGTCGCCCGGCAAAAAGGGCATGACCACCACACCGGTCTCGACAAAAATGATCAGGAAAAGCAGCGCATACACCCACAAGCCATAGTTCTGGATAAACAGTTCCAGGTGCTTGTCCACATGCAATATGAAATCTATGAGTTGGGGGAGAAAGTCCATAGGCGCCGATTATCCCTGCGTGGCGTGACGGCCAAGCGGCGTCCTAAAATAACCGGGTGAACGACACCGCATTCCCCCCCACCCTCCGCCGCCCGATCCGTGACCTTCCGGACGAACTGATCAGCCAGATTGCAGCGGGTGAAGTGGTGGAGCGTCCGGCCTCGGTGGTGCGCGAACTGGTGGACAACGCGCTGGACGCCGGCGCCACCCAGGTGACGGTGCGTCTGCTGGCCGGAGGCGTGCGCCTGATCAGCGTGGAAGACGATGGCCTGGGGATTCTGCGCGAGGAATTGTCGATTGCCTTTCGCCGCCACGCCACCAGCAAAATTGGCAGCCTGCAGGATCTGGAATCCGTGGCCACCATGGGCTTCAGAGGCGAGGCGCTGGCTGCCATCAACGCGATTGCCGACTGCGCCATCCTGTCGCGTGCTGAAGGCTTCAGCGAGGCCTTTTTGCTGGACGGCCGAACCGGTGAGCTCAAGCCCGTGGCGCGCAGCACCGGCACCACGGTGGAGGTCAAGGAACTTTTTTACAGCACCCCGGCACGGCGCAAATTTTTGAAAACCGACGCCACGGAACTGGCGCATTGCATCGAATCGGTACGCCGCCATGCACTGGCGCGTCCGGATGTGGGCTTTGCCATCTGGCACGAAGGCAAGCTGGTGGAACAGTGGCGAAAATGTTCGGGTTTCGGTGCCGGCGCGGCGATCGAAAACGTAACGCGGGAACATCTGGATGCGCTGGATCAGCGTCTGCGCGATGTCCTCGGCGAAGATTTTCTAAGCCAAAGCGTGCGCGTGAATTGGGCAGGTAGCCGAAACCCCGGCGTTCCTGGCCAAGATGCAGCACCGAGCCTTCGCGTCTGGGGCAGGGCCGGGATTCCGGATGCGGCACGGTCGCGGGCCGACCAGCAATTTGCCTATGTGAATGGCCGCTTTGTGCGCGACAAAGTACTCACGCACGCGGCGCGTAGCGCCTACGAGGACGTGCTGCACGGTCATCGCCAACCGGTTTACGCGCTGTATCTAGCAATGGACCCGACGCGGGTGGATGTGAACGTGCACCCGACCAAGATCGAAGTGCGCTTTCGCGACAGCCGCGAAGTGCACCAGGCGATTCGCCATGCGGTGGAAGAAGCACTTGCCGTGCCGCGTTCGCAAGCCACTGCCGACAGTGCCGTTGCGGTCGGCTCGGGCAATGGCGGTGGCGACTTCGGCCTGGCACCTTCTCGCGCACCGGCAGCGCCTCTGTATTCGGCACAGGCCGGCATGCAATTTAGCAGGCAACCTGAAGGCGGTCACCGGGTCAGCGAGTTGGGCGCACTCTGGCAACGCAGTGACAGCACCGGGACCCAGGGCGGGCCCACCATGGGCCAGACAGTCTTTGCGGCAGAGCGTTCTGCGCAGGTCCTGGAGCAGCCTGCGCAGCAGGTGGGGAATATGGCGCAGAACACGCTGCCACCCGGCGACTGGCCCTTGGGCCGCGCCTTGGCGCAGTTGCAAGGCGTCTACATCCTGGCCGAAAACACCCAAGGCCTGGTGCTGGTCGACATGCATGCGGCGCATGAACGCATCGTCTACGAGCGACTCAAAAACCAATTGGGAACAGCCGGTGGGGCCAGCACGGCAGAAGGTTTGTTGCAGGGCCTGTCGAGCCAACCACTGCTGATTCCAGTGACCTTTGCCGCCACCCCGGTGGAAGTGGCCACGGCCGAGGCACACACCGATACCCTGCACACCCTGGGCCTGGAGATCAGCCCTTTTTCTCCCAAAACGCTGGCCGTGCGGGCGGTCCCGTCGGCGCTGGCGCAAGGTGATGCGGTTGAACTGGCACGCAGCGTATTGGCCGAGCTGAGCCAGCACGAGGCCAGCACCGTGATTCAGCGCGCGCAAAACGAATTGCTGGCCACCATGGCCTGCCATGGCGCTGTACGCGCCAACCGCAAACTAAGCATCGATGAAATGAACGGACTATTGCGTGACATGGAAGCCACCGAGCGCAGCGACCAATGCAACCATGGCCGCCCGACCTGGCGGCAGATCAGCATGCGCGAGCTGGATACCTTGTTCCTTCGGGGCCGCTAGCCGCAAAACCGCCCTATGGCGAACCTTAGGGTTGAAATTTAGCCAAGGCCCGTTCACAAATTTCCTGAGCCAACTCAAAGTCAAGATCCTGTAGCGCGTGGTCCAGATGATCTGCCACGTCGTCCGGCAGCAATGCGAATTGCGCGCGTGCCTCTGCAAAGTACATCAGTGCCTCCATATCGGAAGACGCCGTCAACGTGGCAAGCTTGCGTAGCGCCTCGGTGGTGTCTGCGTTTACCGGTGCATCACTGGCAGGCTCTGCATTCACGACGACGGCCACGTCAAGTCTGGCAATGGCTTCTCGCAGACTCGACTGTGTCGCTTTAACCAGCGTCGAAAGTTCCTCCAGATCCATTTCATGCGCCTGCATGCTGGACTCTGTCTTGCATAAGGCCTCCAGTTTTGCCGCCCGCATCGCCAGTTCGGTGGCCCCCAGCGTACCGGCATTGCCTTTCAGCGTATGCAAACGCATGACGACCTGCGGTTTGTCGCCCGTTGCCAGACACAGCTGAAGTTCGGGAATGATGCGGTCAATGATTTTTACGAAGTCGCGCGCAGTGCGAACATACAGACTGCGCATGCCCGACATGCGCCCCAAAGCCCGGTGCAGGTCCAGCCCTTCCACCTCGGGTATGTCGGGCAAAACCCCATCGGTGGCATGAAATTCGTGCCCTGCATCGAGCTGAAACCCGGTGGTGCGAATCAACAGTGACACCAGTTTGGCCATGTCAAACGGTTTGCCAATGTGCTCGTTCATGCCGGCTGCAAGACAGGCGTCACGGTCACTCGACATGGCGTTGGCGGTCATCGCAATGATGGGAAGTTGGGCCAGACCCAAGTCCTCGCGAATGGCCCTTGTGGCACCGTATCCATCCAGCACAGGCATTTGCAAATCCATCAGCACGACATCAAATTGCGGAGCCGCAGCGGCCACCGAATCCACACCGATCTGGCCATTGGCCGCCAACGAAACGATGGCACCCGCTGCGCTCAGCAACTCCTCGGCCACTTGCTGGTTAATCAGGTTGTCCTCCACCACCAGGATGCGCATGCCACGCAATTGCCTGGCGTTGCTACGCACCCTTGCTGAGGCCCGCAAATGGGAGTTCCCTTGCCCCGCGTCCATCAGGGCCTCGGACAGCATGGAAGCCGTCAACGGCTTGACCAGGAAACCGTTGAGCAGGTTTTGCTCCTCTTCAGAGCGCAGCGACAACATTTCGCGCCCGCGTGCAGCAACCATGATGACCATGGGCTGCACCAACTGCTTGTGTTGGGCAAACTGGCGTATCTGGCGGGTGGCCTCCCATCCGTCCATATCGGACAGTTGCCAATCCATGAAAACTACCGGATAGGGAAAGCTTGAAGAATCCGCAGCGCACTGCGCCTTAACCATCTCCAACGCCTTGCTGCCAGAGCTTGCCAGACTGACGCTCCAGCCCCAAGAACGCACCATGCGTGCGGTGAGTTCGGCGGCGATCGCATTGTCATCGACGATCAGCACCGGTTGCACAGGCAGTTTGGGCCGTTCTGAAAGTGTCAGATCGTTCGGAACGTCGGCAACGGTGCGCATTTCCAGGACAAAGAAAAAGGTGCTGCCATGACCGGGTTGACTTTCGATTTGAATGTCACCACCCATCAGTTCGACCAAGCGTTTGCTGATTGCAAGGCCTAAACCGGTGCCGCCAAAGCGTCGTGTTGTGGAGCCTTCAGCCTGAGAGAAGCCATCAAAAATATGCAACTGGTGTTCCGGCGCGATACCAATGCCCGTGTCCTGCACCGAAAACTCTACGCTAACCGAATCCTCTGCCTGCTTCAGTTTGCGCAGTGCGATGATGACCTGTCCTTTGGAGGTGAACTTGACCGCGTTGCCCCCCAGATTGACCAGCACCTGCTGCAAGCGCATGGCATCACCCAGCACGACGGCGGGCAGGTGCGGGTCGACGTCAAAAAGGACTTCGATCTGCTTGTTGCCCACAGTGGCAGACAGCAGCACCGACAGATTGCGCAGCAACCGATCGATCCGAATCGGCTCGCTCTCCAATGACATCTTTCCAGCCTCGACCTTGGAGAAGTCCAGAATGTCGTTCAACAGCCCCAGGAGCGACTGCGCGGCAATCTCGGTTTTACTGGCGTAGTCGCGCTGTGGCGAGGTGAGATCGGTGCTTTGCAGCAAGCTCAGAAGGCCCAGAATCGCATTCATGGGGGTTCGAATTTCATGGCTCATATTGGCCAGAAATTGCCCCTTGCTGAGCGCCGCGGCTTCGGCCTCGCTACGGGCCGCCTGCAGTTCACGTTCATAGCGTTTGCGATCGGTAATGTCCTGAAAGATCCCGCTCAACTTGACCGCCTTGCCGCCTTCGAGGGTCACGGTGCAGGTGGTTCGAACATCAATGAGATTTCCCTGGGTGGTGTAGGTTTCCAACTCGAGGTCATAGCCCTGGCCACTCGCTATGGCAGTTTCCAAAGCCGCCAGAATAAGGCGTCTGGATTCGGGCAAAAAACGTTCGAAGCCGGCGTCCAGGGTCGGATTGAATTTGTCAGGTGAGGTTTCGTGAATTCGGTACGTTTCGTCGGTCCAGAACAACGCCCCGGTGTTCAGGTTTAGTTCCCATCCGCCCACTTTTGCTACCGCTTGCGATTCGTCCAGCAAGGCCTTGCTTCCGACCAGCGCGGCCTCGGCCAATTTGCGGTCATGAATGTCCTGTATGGAGCCCGCCATGCGCACACCAAGGCCCTCGGCGTCGACGCCAACCTTGGCTCGAACCCGAAACCAGCGATAGCCTGCGCTCTTGGTTCGCAGTTGCACTTCGATGTCCATCACATGGCTGCCTGAGAGGGCCTGGCCATTGGCCTTGCGGCTCATTTCCACAAAATTCGGATGCAAAAGTGAACGATAGCCCTGACTTGTGGAAGGCACTTCGCCCTCGGTGTAACCCAGCATGGAGTAAAAACTGGGCGACCACCATTGCGCTTCCAACTGAACATCGGGCCAGTCCCACAAGCCGTCGTTTCCGCCATCGATGGCCAGGCT
The DNA here is from genome assembly GCA_903870955.1 of uncultured beta proteobacterium. Classification (GTDB taxonomy): domain Bacteria; phylum Pseudomonadota; class Gammaproteobacteria; order Burkholderiales; family Burkholderiaceae_C; genus Allorhodoferax. The sequence goes on along the minus strand of CAIQEX010000400.1, from coordinate 952 downwards.
CATGCGGGTGGACATTTCGTCCAGACGCAGCTGATCCTGGACACGCTTGCTGACATCGGTGCTGATGGAAATGTATTTCTCCACCAAGCCGTCATTTCCAATGAAGGGCGCGATCATGCAATCGACCCAATAGCGTTGTCCGTCCTTGGTGCGATTGCATATGTCACCGCGCCAGGGCATACCTAGCGAAATGCTGCCCCACATGTCTGCCCAGAAGCTTTCTGGATGGTGACCGGAGTTGAGGATCTGGTAGTTCTTTCCGGTCAGCTCTTCGCGCGTATAGCCACTGATGCGCTCAAACGCGTCATTGCAACTCGTCATCACGCCGTTCCCGTCAGACTCTGAGACGATGGCGTGGATGTCTACGGTGTCAGCCAGGGCACGGGCCTCCAGCAAGGCGTTTTCCAGACGCCGTTGTATGGCCTGAGACTGTTGCCTGCCGGCATCGTGTGCGGCAATCACCGCCAATTGCTTTTCAGCATTCAGGGCTTTGCGGGCTTCCAGCGCCTGCGACACCACCACACTCAATTGCAGCAGGATCTGCCTTTGATCCGCCGTCAAATGATTGGGTTCTCGGTCCATGACACACAACGCCCCCACCCGGGCACCGCTGGTCAGCGTGATCGGGGCAGCCGCGAAAAAGCGAATTTGCGGTTCCCCAAGCACCCATGGGTTACCGGCAAAGCGCGCATCCAGAAGTGTGTCTGGCACCTCAAAGACTGACTCGCCCAAAATGGCATGCGCGCTAAAGGCCACGTCCCGAGACGTCTGCGTTGCAGCCAGTCCCCATGTCGCCTTGAACCATTGCCGATCGGCGTCCACCAGGCTGATCGCAGCGATGGCCACACCGCACACCTGAGAAGCGACTTTGACCAAGGCATCAAACTCAGCCTCGGGTGCAGTGTCCAGCGTGCCCAGTTCGCGCAGCGCGTTCACGCGCCAGGGTTCGTTT
>CAIQEX010000399.1 GCA_903870955.1 uncultured beta proteobacterium | reverse complement strand
TCGTCTGCGTACTTCCGTTCCGAATCTGGACCTCAAACTATTGGATTCCGCAGAAGCTCGCTACACCACGCTGGAGCGATTGGTTCGTGAAAAGGTCTTTGCAGAGGCGGTGCAAAGCACCCACATGACCACCAGCAATGCGCGTTTAGCCCGTGAGCTGCAGCAAAATCCGACCATTGCATCCCTTCGCAAACCAGATGGAACGCTGGATATGGAACGCTATCGGCAACTCGCCGCAGCCCAGGGACTGACGCCGGAAGGTTTTGAGTCCCGCGTCCGCAAGGACATCGCCTTGCGCCAGGTTGAGGGTGGGATTGCTTCCACTTACCTGGCACCGGTTGCACAGGCGAACATGGCGCTCAACGCATTTTTTGAACGACGTGAAGTGCAGACAGCAGGTTTCCTGCCGGCTGACTACAAGTCGCAGGTCAATCCGACCGAGGCTGAAATGGATGCCTTCTACCAGGCCAATCAAAAGCTGTTTAAAGCACCTGAATCGGCAACGGTCGAATACGTGGCGCTGGATTTGGAGAGCGTGAAGAAGACCATTTCCGTCAATGAGGAAGAACTCAAGTCCTACTACGAACAAAATGTCGCGCGCTTGAGCGGCAAAGAAGAGCGCCGTGCGAGCCATATTTTGATCAATGCGCCAAAGGATATGTCGCCTGCCGACAAGGCCAAGGCCAAGGAAAAGGCCGCAGCTTTGTTGGCACAAGTGCGCAAAGCGCCGGATTCTTTTGCCGATGTGGCCCGCAAAAATTCGCAGGATGCGGGTTCTGCCCCTTCCGGTGGCGACCTGGATTTCTTTGCACGCGGTGCCATGGTCAAACCGTTTGAAGAAGCGGCCTTCTCGATGAAGAAGGGCGATATCAGTGAGTTGGTTGAGTCTGATTTTGGATTTCACATCATCAAGCTAGTCGACATCAAATCGCCCAAACAGAAAACTTTTGAAGAGGTGAAGCCCACCATTGAAGCGGATCTGCGAACCCAGCAGGCGCAGCGCAAGTTCGCCGAAGTGGCAGAAACTTTTACCAATGCGGTTTATGAGCAGTCCGATAGCTTCAAGCAAATCGCAGAAAAGCTGAAGCTGGAGGTCAAGACGGCCAGCAACGTTCAGCGTAAGCCTTTGCCAGACGTGAAGGGCGCGCTTGCTAGCCCCAAGTTGCTGACGGCCATTTTCAGCCCGGACGCTGTCGAAAAGAAGCGCAATACCGAAGCGGTTGAAGTTGCGCCCAATCAGTTGGTATCCGCGCGCATCACCCAGTACGCGCCGGCGCGCGTTCTGCCGCTGGCGGAAGTTTCAAGTGATGTACGAGAGCGTTTGGTCAACAGTCGGGCAGCCGAGTTGGCCAAGAAAGATGGCGCAGCAAAGCTGGAGGCCTGGAAAGCACAGCCGGATTCGGCCAAGTTGGCTGCAGCCGTCGTGGTATCACGTGACCAGTCGCAAGCCATCTCGCCGGTTGTGCTGGACAAAGTCATGCACGTTGACACTTCTACTCTGCCCGCTTGGGTGGGTGTGGACCTCGGTAACCAAGGCTACACGGTGGTGCGCGTGAACAAAGTGATGGAGCGCACGGAAGCCAAGGAAGAACAAGTCAAGCAAGAGCGCGGCCAATATGGTCAGTGGGTGGCCAGTGCCGAGAGCCAGGCCTACTACGAGGTGCTGAAGAACCGGTACAAGGCGCAAATCAAGGTAGCCAAGCCCCTTGCAGCCGGAAATCTGCTGCCCGTCACAGAATAGGGAATTTGGCAGGTTATAATTTATCTCCTACGGTGGCTGTAGCTCAGTTGGTAGAGTCCAGGATTGTGATTCCTGTTGTCGTGGGTTCGAGCCCCATCAGCCACCCCAAGAAATGCCGCGCCAGCCCTAGTGCTGGCGCTCTCATTTTTGT
>CAIQEX010000398.1 GCA_903870955.1 uncultured beta proteobacterium | reverse complement strand
TGGACTTTGGCCCGGGCAACACCCAGGCCCCGGTCAGTAACCGGATGGCAACTTTGCCGTCCTTGTTGCTGGTCGAGGTGGAGGCCGCCAGTGCGCTGGATGGAACGGCCGTGCTGTACCGCCTGGGCTATGCGGACGTGCAGCAATTGCGCCCCTACGGTCAAACGCGTTGGAGCATGCCGCCCGCGCAACTGCTGCGCCAGCGCCTGCGCGAGTCGCTTGGGCAGCGGCGCAGCGTGCTTTCACCGGTGGACGCGGTGGAGCCCGGCACGCTGGCCTTGCGTCTGGAACTTGAAGAGTTCAGCCAGCTGTTTGATTCCGCCCAGAGCAGTGCCGGATTGGTGCGCGTGCGCGCCACCCTGAGCCGCACCGGCGTGCCACCCAAGCCCCTGGCGCAAACCAGCTTCGTGGTCCAGCGCCCGGCCGCAAGTGCAGATGCCAAGGGTGGCGTACAGGCTTTGGCCCAATGCACCGACGCGCTCGTTGCGCAGATCGATCAATGGCTGCAGCAGGTTTCCGGGCATGAGGCCACCCAGCCATGAGCCGCTTTGAGCAGCCGGTGGCAGGCACATCCATCGCAGAATTGCCGCTGTTCCCACTCAACACGGTGTTGTTTCCCGACGGCAGTTTGAGTCTGCAAATATTCGAAGTGCGTTATCTCGATCTGATCGGCAAGTGCTATAAAAATGGGACACCGTTCGGCGTGGTTTCCCTTGTGGAAGGCAGGGAGGTGCGTAGCCGTGACCCTGCAGCGCCCACCGGCGATGCCTTCGTCCATGAGGTGTTTGCCGATGTCGGCACCCTCGCCCACATCACCGAGTTCGCAGCCCCCCAGGCCGGCCTGATGGTGATTGGTTGCCGGGGTGGGGCACGCTTTCGTATCCGCAAGCGCTCGCAGCTCAAGCATGGTTTATGGCTGGCCGACGTCGATGTCCTTCCTGCGGATGTTCCCACGCCCATTCCGGTCGACCTGCAACCCATTGCCCATGCGCTGGGTCGCCTGATCGAGCAACAGCAGGACAGCTCCGCCATGCTGGAGTTTCCCCCCATTGCCCAGCCCTACCAGCTGGATGACTGCGCCTGGGTTGCCCACCGCTGGTGTGATTTGCTGACCATGCCTGCCCACATCAAGCAGAGTTTGCTGCAGCTTGAAAGCCCGCTATTGCGGTTGGAACTGATAGGCGACTTGCTCACCCAACGCGGTGCGCAGTAGTACGTCTATTGGCCGTAGGCCAAGGTATTGCGCAGCAAGCGCGAGCCCGCATCCTGGTTCAGCGGGTATTGCATCTTCCTGGCGTGGGGCGTTAACTTCAGGGTCTTGTAGAGTTTCTTGGCCCGGGCTTGGGCCCATTCCAGATCCTGCACTTCAGGGCACTCCCTGCGTTCCAGGGCGCGGGTGCTTTTCCAGGCCAACAGGCAATAGTGAACCATCAAAAGCTCGCGTGCTGTCGGCTCGACGGCCTTGCCAAAAGCCAACGCCAGTTCGCTGCGCAAGCTGATCAGGTCCTGTCGGCGCCGTGTGTACATGCTCCAGTTCTGGCTGTCAAACAACCAGCGGTCAAAGGCGTAGAGATCCCAATTCAATAGCGTGGCGCAGGCCTGCACAAGGTCTTGTTGATCGGAGCTCCGATAGACCCATTGGCCGTCTTTGAATACCAGCAGGCTGATGTCCACTGATCCCCTCCTTTTTCCTCAGATTGCATGTGCCCACGTCCATCCGCCTGGTGATCGGGCCGTTGCCAGATCGAGACATCGGGCAAACCATGTGTTGACTGGCTAATATTTACGGGATAATTTCCCATAAATATACATCAATTGATAAAAACACTTACTGCGCTACGGGTTTATTGCCTGTGCTTTTCAACCCCCGTTAAATGAACGCCACCACGGTTCCACCCGCTTCGCCTGATGCAGTTCCTGCTGAGCAGGCCGTGGCCGCCGTATTGCAACCCCTGGCGCGACTGATGATTGACCAGGGGCTGCAGCACGCGCAGGTGTCCGAAATTCTCAAGGCGGTTTTGGTGCAGGAGTCGGTGGCCCAATACGCTCTGGACGAGCGCGGGGTCTCCGATACCCGCGTTGCCCTGCTGACCGGCGTGCACCGCAAGGACGTGAAACGTTTGCGCGCCGTCCAGCAGACGCGTAACAGCCGGGCCAAACAAGGCATTTCCGTGCCATCGGCCGTGATTGCGCGATGGATCAGTGAGCCGCGTTTTTTAAACATCGATCAAAGCCCGCGCGCCCTGGCAAAAAGCCCCAAGTCCGGCACTTTGGGGGAGCCAGACTTTCCGACATTGGTCGCGGAAATAAGCCGTGACGTCAGTGCCCGGGCCGTTTTGGATGAACTGCTCAGGCTCGGCGCGGTCAAAATCCTGCCGCAAGGCCAAGTGGCCTTGGTGGACCAGGCCTTTGTGCCGCAAGGAAGCCCGGCCGAGCAGCTGGAGTTTTTGGCGGCCAGCGTGGGCGATCACCTGAGTGCGGCCGTCCACAATGTGAACCCGCGTCGCTCAAGCGCCGCCATGCTGGACCAAAGCGCCTTCAGTCAGGATCTTTCGGCCGAACAGGTCGCGGCGCTGCAGCAGCACGCCCGGAAACTCTGGGCCGGTGTGTTGCAGAAGTTCTTGTCCTCTGCCACGCTCGCCGAGCAACGCAGCCAGAGTGCCGCGAACCACACCCACCGGGTGCGTTTCGGGGTCTACTTTTTTGAACAGGACCAGGGCGCGCTGCCCGACGCAGCCAGTGCCTCCAAACCCGTGCAGCGCACCAAAGGCCGGGGCCGCAAAACATGACATATCCGGACGAACTGCGGCTGAACCGAAGACAGTGGCTGTTGGCCACCACGGCCGTATTAACGGGTTGTGGCGGCGGCGGCAACCTTGCGGGTGCCCTGCCCGGAACGGGTGGAACCGGGATTGGCGTGCAGGGCACGATCACCGGCTTTGGCAGCGTGATCGTTAACAACACCAAATTTGACGACTCGGCAGCCAGCGTCTATCTGGACGGCGTGCAGCTCAGCAGCACAGACCTGCGCGTGGGCATGGTGGCGAGCATCGAGGGCTCGGTCGCCAGCAGTGGCAGCAGTGGCCGTGCCTCGCGCATTGATGTCTGGTCCATTGCGCGCGGG
>CAIQEX010000397.1 GCA_903870955.1 uncultured beta proteobacterium | reverse complement strand
CGGCTGGAAAAAGGCATTGCCCACTTTTATGTCGATCAAAAGGCCTTTGACGCGGCTGCCGGTGCTGCCGCACTGATGGCCAAGTACGGCGTGCAACGCCGCGTGGTCAGTCGCGACGAATTGCTGAAGATCGAACCCGCCTTCAGGCAATACGCCGACCATATCGTGGGCGGCACTTTCACCCCCAGCGATGAAAGTGGCGATGCACGCGAATTCACCCAGCAACTGGCACTGCGCTGCGCCGAGCGCGGCGTGCAGTTTCTCTGGAACCACGATGTGCTGGCACTCAACCAGACAGCGGGAGCGCTGGACTCGGTCAGTGTGCAAAACCGGGGCAACGGCAAGGTGGCAGCCCTGCGCAGCGATCAGTTTGTGCTGTCCATGGGTTCGTACACCGCGCCACTGCTGCGCAGCGTCGGCGTGAATCTGCCGATCTATCCCGGCAAAGGTTACAGCGCCACCTTCAAGATTCTCAAACCCGAACTGGCGCCACAAGTCAGCTTCATCGACGACTCAGTCAAATGCGCCATGAGCCGATTGGGCGACACCCTGCGCATTGCCGGCACGATTGAGGTCGGCGGCTATGACACCGGGCTGGACGGCAGCCTTTCACGGGCGCGATGCCACATGCTGGCACGTCGGGTCGAGACTGTGTTCCCCGGCGTCTGCGACACCCGACTGGAAACTGAAGGCGGCAATCCCCAGTTCTGGACCGGTCTGCGGCCTGCGACGCCTACCAACATCCCGTACATCGGCAAGAGCAAGGTGCAAAAGCTGTGGGTGAATGCCGGGCACGGCACGTTGGGCTGGACCCATGGGGCCGGTTCGGGCAAGGCGGTGGCCGAGCTGATCAGCGGCAGCAAGCCGGAGATGAACTTCAAGTTTTACGGCTATTGATGCAGGGCAATGACCGGTCGTCAGGCTGGCGGCCGGCTAACTTGATGCAGCGGCGTGCGCCTGCTCCAGACAGGCCTGAAACGCCCGCGTCGCCCGTGAAGGCTGCGGCGACCTGCGCACAATGCCAAAGAAGTCGCATTCATAGTGAAACAGCTCCGGCCGCACCGCACGCATTTGCCCGGACGCCACGAAACTCTGGGCGTAATGGATTGGCAAAAAGCCCAGAAACTTGCCGGACAGGATCAGCGTGGCGATCGACTCCTGATCAAAACCAGTGGCGCTACGGCTCATACGCTGGGCCTGGCTGATTTCCATGTTTGGTGAGTGGTAGCCCAGGCCGGCAAAAGCGTGCTTGCGCAGACCGTCCCAGTCCAGCCCCAGCGCATCCACCGTAAATAGGGCGTGGCCCGCGCCGCAGTACAGCAACATGGACTCGTCAAACAGCCGTGTGTATTCCAGCGTGTCCGAGCTGCGGTGTCCGGGAATGATGCCGATCTGGAACTGCCCGTCCAGCACACCCCGTTCGATGCCATTGAGCGTGGACACATGCAGGTTCAGACTCACATCCGGCGCTTGCTCGGTGAACAGCGCAATCGCCTGCGCGATGCGACAACCCCGGTTGCTGGCGGTCTTGTCAAATACCGCCACCTGCAACTGCCCGCCCATGCGCTGGTGGATTTCATCCACACCGCTGCGGAAAGCCTCGGTGGCGGACAACAACTGCGCCGATTGGGCATAGATCTGCTCGCCCTCCGCGGTCAGCGCAAAACCGGCACGCCCGCGGCGGCACAGCGTCAGACCCAGGCGTGTTTCCAGATCCTTGATATGGCGGCTGACCGTCGAAGTGCCGATATTCAGTTCCAGTTCAGCCGCCGCCATGCCACCGCAATCCACCACCGTGCGGAACACGCGCAGCAGGCGCAAATCCATATCGCTGATTTGCCCTAAGGCAGCGCGGCTCTTTGGTTTCATAAAATGTTAACTGAATAGTGATAACTCTCACTATATCGAAGTATCCAGACATCGCACAATCCGGCTTTCGCCCTTGTTTTGCCCTCTGTCCCACCCAGGAGACCGCCATGAACCTCAACGACAAATCCGCTGTCAGCAGCACCGACCCCGTGATCAGCACCACGCCCTACCCGGCGGGCCCTGGATTTCTGGAAGCGCACTGGATGCCCTACACCGGCAACCGCAATTTCAAGGCCAATCCGCACATGATGGTGAGCGCCAAGGGCGCCTATTACACCGACGCCAGCGGGCGCAAGATTTTCGACGGCCTGTCGGGCTTGTGGACCTGCGGCCTGGGCCACAGCCGTACCGAAATTGCCGACGCCATTGGCCGCCAGGCAGCCACCATGGACTACTCACCGGCCTTCCAGTACGGCCACCCGCTGTCGTTTGCGCTGGCTAACAAAATTGTCGAGTTGATGCCCCAGGGACTCGACCATGTGTTCTTTACCGGCTCCGGTTCTGAGTCGGCCGATACCTCGCTGAAGATGGCGCGCGCTTACTGGCGCTCCAAAGGCATGGGCACCAAGACCCGCCTGATCGGCCGCGAGAAGGGTTACCACGGCGTCAACTTTGGAGGTATCTCGGTGGGCGGCATTGGCGCCAATCGCAAGATGTTCGGCCAGGGTGTCGAAGCCGATCACCTGCCCCACACCCAACTCGCCAGCAACGCGTTTTCGCGCGGCATGCCCAAGAACGGCGCCGAACTGGCCGATGAACTGCTACGCGTGATTGCCTTGCACGATGCCAGCAATATCGCTGCCGTCATCGTCGAGCCGATGTCCGGCTCCGGCGGAGTGGTCGTGCCCCCAGTAGGCTACCTGCAGCGTCTGCGCGAGATCTGCACGGCCAACAACATCCTGCTGATATTTGATGAAGTTATCACCGGCTTCGGCCGCATGGGTGCCTACACCGGCTCGGCTGCGTTTGGCGTGACGCCCGACATCCTGAACGCCGCCAAGCAGATTACCAACGGCGCCCAGCCCCTCGGCGTAGTGGTGGCCAAGAAGGAAATCTACGACACCTTCATGGCCGCTGGTGGTCCCGATTACCTGCTGGAATTTGCCCACGGTTACACCTACTCGGCCCACCCGGTCGCCTGCGCCGCAGGCATTGCCGCGCTGGACCTGCTGGTGAAGGAAAACATGGTCGAGCGCGTGACCAAGCTGGCCCCGTATTTCGAAAACGCCGTGCACAGCCTGAAGGGCAGCAAGCACGTCACCGACATCCGCAATTGCGGCTTGGCGGCTGGCTTCACCATCAATGCCGTGCCTGGCGAACCCGCCAAGCGCCCATTCCAGATCGCCGAAAAGTGCCTGGAAAAAGGCTTTTACGTGCGCTACGGCGGTGACACCATTCAGCTGGCACCGCCGTTCATCAGCACCGAGGCCGAGATCGACAGCCTGATCAACGCCCTGGGTGAAGCCATCAACGCGACTGCCTGAAGCTGACCCCGCAGGACTGCCACGCCTATGCACATTGCCATCCTGACCTTTGACGGATTCAATGAACTGGACTCACTGATTGCCTTTGGCTTACTCAGCCGGATCCGCTTGCTCGGCGATACGCAGTGGCGGGTCAGCATTGCCAGCCCGACACCGCGGGCGACCTCGATGAACGGGCTGACAGTGGACGCCCACATCGGCCTGCCCGAAGCCTGTGCGGCCGACGCGGTGGTGATTGGCAGCGGCATGCAAACGCGCGAAGTGGCGCAAAACCCGCAGATCATGAGTCAGCTGCAACTCGACCCACAGCGGCAGTTGATTGCTGCGCAATGCTCGGGCACGTTTTTGCTGGCCAAGTTGGGGCTGACCGGGCAACTTTCCGCCTGCACCGACAACACCAGCAAACCCTGGGTGCAGGCTGCCGGTGTGCAGGTCGTCAACCAGCCCTTTGTGGCGCACGGCAACATCGCCACAGCGGGCGGTTGCCTGTCGGCGCAATACCTCAGCGCCTGGCTGATTACCCGGCTCAAGGGCGAGGCCGAAGCGCGCGAAGTGCTGCATTACTTTGCACCGGTCGGCGAAAAGGAGAGCTACGTCACACGCGCCATGGCGCACGTCCTCAGCCCGCAAACCGTTGCCGCGTGAAGATGCCCGCCTGAACCCCCTCGCGAAGGCCGTGACGGGCTTCGCTGTTTTTTAACCCATTGATAACGCAACAAACACCATGTCTACGCTCCCCCTCGTTGGCCACCTGATTGATGGCAAATCCGTTACCACCGGCACCCGCGCACAAGACGTCTTTAACCCGGCGACGGGCAAGGCCGAGAAGCGCGTGCTGCTGGCCCCCAAGTCCACCGTGGAAGACGCGATTGCCAGCGCGCAAGCGGCCTATCCGGCGTGGCGCAACACGCCTCCGCTGAAACGCGCGCGCGTCATGAGTAATCTGAAAGTGCTGCTGGAGCAACACGCCGAAGAACTATGTCAGTTGATCACCGCCGAACACGGCAAGGTGCTGGCCGACGCTCTGGGCGAATTGCAGCGCGGCATTGAAAACGTGGAATATGCCTCTTATGCGCCCGAGTTGCTCAAGGGCGAGCACAGCAAGAATGTCGGCCCGGCCATCGACTCCTGGAGTGAGTTTCAGGCCCTGGGGGTGACCGCTGGCATCACCCCCTTCAACTTCCCGGCCATGGTGCCTTTGTGGATGTGGCCCATGGCCGTGGCCTGCGGCAACACCTTTGTGCTGAAGCCCTCGGAGCGCGACCCGAGTTCCACCCTGCGCGTGGCCGAACTGGCGTTAGAAGCCGGTCTGCCACCCGGTGTGCTCAATGTCGTCAATGGCGACAAGGAGGCCGTGGACACGCTCCTGACCGACCCACGCGTCAAGGCCGTGAGCTTTGTCGGCTCGACACCCATTGCTGAATACATTTACACCACGGGTTGCGCCCATGGCAAGCGTGTGCAGGCTTTGGGCGGCGCCAAGAACCACGCCGTGGTGATGCCCGATGCGGATGTGCCCAACGCCGTCAACGCCCTGATGGGTGCGGCCTTTGGTTCCTGTGGCGAACGCTGCATGGCGATTCCGCTGGTCGTTGCCGTGGGTGACGATACGGCTGAAGCCGTGATTGCCGGCCTGAAAGTCGAGATGGCCAAGATGACCGTGGGCTCGGGCTTTGATGCCAAGAGCGACATGGGCCCCCTGGTGACCAAACCGCATTTCGAGAAAGTGCGTGGCTATGTGGATCAGGGCGTGAAAGAAGGCGCCACGCTGCTGGTGGACGGCCGCAATGTGAAGGTGGCTGGCCATGAAGACGGCTACTTCCTCGGCCCCTGCCTGTTCGACCACGTCAAACCCGGCATGACGATTTACCAGGAAGAAATCTTTGGCCCGGTGCTGGGCGTGGTGCGTGTCAAGACTTTGCAGGAAGCCATGGACCTGATCGACGCGCATGAGTACGGCAACGGCACCTGCATTTTCACCCGCGATGGCGAAGCCGCGCGCTACTTCACCGACAACATTCTGGTCGGCATGGTCGGCGTCAACGTGCCGCTGCCCGTGCCCGTGGCCTACCACTCGTTTGGCGGCTGGAAGCGCAGCCTGTTTGGTGATCTGCATGCCTATGGCCCGGATGCTGTGCGCTTCTACACCAAGCGCAAAACCATCACCCAGCGCTGGCCCTCCGCCGGTGTGCGTGAAGGCACGGTGTTTTCGTTCCCGAGCAGCCGTTAAGCCAAACAAAGGGTGCGATTGCTTACACTTTTCCACGTTGAGAAGGCTTTAAATTTGTGTGACACTGCTTTTCAAGCAGGCGTGTAGATCCGCGTGTCACAACAAAATAAAAGGACTTCAACAATGAAAAAGCAACTCGCATTAATGGCTGCTTTGGCTGCTTTTAGCGGAGCCACTTGCGCCCAGGACAGCTACATTGGCCTGGGTCTGCCAGGCCTCTACACCCTGGGCTACGCCTACTCCACCAGCCCCAGCCTGGGTTTTCGCGCTGAATATGCCGGTGGACTGTCCGTCAACAAGGACGGATACCAGGACGGTGTCAACGTCACGGGAACCCTGAAGGCCAACCGCTTCGGCGCATTTGCAGACTGGTTCCCCATGGGCGGCGGCTTTCGCCTGGTCGGTGGCTTGACGGTCAATGACATCAAGGCTGACTTCAACGGGATTGGCAGTGGCAACGCCACCATCAACGGCAAGCTCGTGCCGATGACCGGTGAAACATTCAACGTGCAGGTCAAATTTCCCAGCACCACGCCCTATCTGGGTATTGGCTATGGGCACCAGAACAGTGACGTAAAAGGTTTCGGTTTTTACGCCGATCTGGGTGTGATGGTTGGCACCTTTACCGCCGACACGACCACCTCTTTGGTCGGCAAGTCCGGAATTACCCAATCCGACGTGGATGCGCAAACCCAGAAGATTCGCGACTCGCTAGGCAGCCTGACAGTCCTGCCCAGCGCGTCCATTGGTTTGCTGTACCGCTACTAATTGCTTCAATTATGTAGACCACTCACGGTAAACGGAAGTACAAACATAGAAGCGGTCCGACAGCAATGTCCGACCGCTTCTATGTTTGAGACAGCGCTCACATACCGCCCGCAGCGGCCAAATCAGCAGGGCATGTGGAATAACAGATTGTTCACTCGCAAACAATCCGACTGCCTGTCTCGCGCTTGAACCAATACAGTTTGAGCCCATGAACAATTTCATGCAAGTCCAATTCTGTACAGCGAATACCAACGCAAATGGCAAACCCCAAAAGCTTTGGTTACATCTAATCATGACTCTTTTGCTCGCGTCATTTTTAGTTTCCTGTGGAGGCGGAGGCGGGGGGGGGTCGCCTGCTGAAATCCAGGTTCCAGCGCCCTATATCTTTTCCACCATATCAAGCTTTGAAAAAGGCAAGGCACCATTGGGTCTTTTGCCTACAGGCAGCAATTCATTGGTCTCCGTTTCCGTGTTGAATGACGCGGACGGAAGCGTGATCAGTAATGCTATAGCAACGGCCAATGGTCAGACGCTGCAATACAGTGCAACAAATAAAGACTATTGGGCGTTCCTGACAATTGACCAAAGCCAACCGATTGAGGTCCGAGTTGCACTTAGCGGCAAGACATATATTGCCTCGACCAACCAATTCGCAACTTATCCTAGCCTCGATGCACCTGTCTCCGGCGACTGGTGGTATTCAGGCGAACCCAATCAATTAAGTTGGAAAGGAGCAGCAAGCAATTCCGAAACATATGCGTTGGGAATCATGTCATCGGCTGGAGACATTTTATGGCCGCAAGACGGTCGCTTTCAAATAGCTTCGGCAGAGGCATTGCAGCAAACGATTGGGACCGGGGCACTCCGGTCCGGCGACTATTACGCATTGGTCGGGCAACGCAAAATTGTGGACTTTAAAGGTGCCACAACGCAATCGGGCATGGCAGTTAGGGCTTTTTCATCCGCGTCGATCTCCATTTTTGACTCGCCGATAAGTCTCCAGTCCATCAACATCACTACGAACGACCAAAATGTCGCGATTAACGAGTCGATTCAGGTGACTGCGACCGGCACCTATACGAACGGCAAGACCAAGGACATCACATCGACTGTTGTTTGGTCTTCATGGGATCCAGGGGTTGCCACCGTTTCAGCGACTGGTAAGGTGACCGGGACAAATATTGGGCAGACAACTATTCAAGCATCCGGTAATGGGAATGTATACACCAACGCACCTGTCAATGTTTTCCGAAATGCGTCTTCGTTTTCGATCTCGCCGGCAAGTCCCCTGTCACAGGCGGTCGCCTACCAGATCGACTACGAGCACTCTGGCTCAGCTGCATTTAAAGCGCCCCTCAACTTTCCCACAGCCGCCACTTGGTCTACGTCACTCAATGGCAATACTTCCTACCCACTCATTGCAGAAGGAAAGGTTTTTGTCATTACCGGAGCGAGCACAGTAACAAGTGACCGCGGAGCAAGCATGTATGCGCTAAGTGTTCAAACTGGCTCAGTTCTATGGGGGCCAGTAGACATACCCGGCACCAGCCCTTATAAATGGGGGAGCCATGCATATGACAACGGAACGATTTATGTATTGGGCTCTGACGGAGTGTTACGGACCTTCGATGCGACAACTGGGAAGCCAGGCTGGTTTGTTTACGCCACCTCAAATAGTTGGACTAGTATTAGTTCCCCTGTGGCCAAAAATGGCGTTGTCTATGTCGCAAATGAGGCTGGCGTGGGGGCATATGACCAAAAAAACGGCAACTTGCTTTGGTTAAGCCGCAGCATTGGGAACGCCGGCTTTACACCCGCGATAACAGAAGACGGCGTTGTTGCTTCGGCCGGTTGTGATCTCGGAAAATTTGACCTCCGTACTGGAGCGTTGCTATGGCGACACAATGGCCCTTGCAGCGGTAGTTCTTCCTCAGCCATTGCCTATTCCAACAAAAAGGTGTTCGTTGCTGGGTTGGGCGCGCATGGAATATTTGATGCAACCACTGGAACTAAAATCAAAGATCTCCCAATCATTACGCTACCCGCGTTGGCAAACGCGACGGCTTACACAATTCAATTGGGAACACTGAGTGCGATCGATGTCGCTAGCCAAATTGGCCAGTGGAGTTTTTCAGGTGACGGAAAATTGATTTCCGCACCACTAGTTATCAGCGGGACAGTTTTAATTGCCTCAGAAACGGGAAATGTCTATGCACTAGACGCAGCTACGGGCGTCCAGGTTTGGAACGGGAATG
>CAIQEX010000396.1 GCA_903870955.1 uncultured beta proteobacterium | reverse complement strand
CGCCATTCGCCATCCTCTAGGGGATCGTCGGCATGTGGTGTCTTACCTGGATTCTTTGGCGCTGGACGTTGCAGCTGAAGCCGCGTTGTTGGCGCTTGCTGCGGCCGAAGCCGGTATGCCGGGCGCCTCATACGGCAAGCCAAAATCGTTGCCCGGCACACCGACTTCAACCGCGGGTGGAGTCGGCGCGAAAGGCGTCAAGAAATTGTCGGGTAAGGCGGCTAAGGCAGCAGTGATCGCAGCCAACGCCGCTGCCAGTGTGGCGGCGAATGCGGAGTTTGTGGCGCGTGAACAATCCGCACAGGATTACGCAACCGCATTGGCTGCAGGGTATGCGGCAGCTGACCAGGCGCAATTGGATGCAGCTGCAGGCGAACAGCAACACCCCGACGCAGCAGGGGCAGGGCTTGGGGCGGGTGACGATTTTGGCTTGCCGTATGAGGAGCCCCCCCCAAGCCCTGTCCCTGCGAGCCCAGCAAAAACTGCGGGCTTAGAAGTGACTGCAGCACCGCACGAAAAAATCGACTGGCTCACCGTCAATAAAGCCAACCTGCACAACCTGCAAAGCGTCACCGCCCACATCCCGCTGAAACGCCTCGTAGCCATCACGGGCGTCTCGGGGTCTGGCAAATCAACCTTGGCCCGGGACGTGCTGTTGGCCAACGTCCAGACCGGTGTGCAAAAGCGGAGTACCAAGGCTGGGCGCGACGCGCTGGAGGCCGGTGAGCAAATCCATTGGACCGGTTGTGAGTCTGTGATGGGCTTCGAGAGCGTGGACCGCGTGCTTGAAGTGGACCAAACCCCGATCGGCAAGACGCCGCGCTCCTGCCCGGCCACCTACATCGGGTTCTGGGACACCATTCGCAAACTCTTTGCCGACACACTCGAAGCCAAGGCACGCGGTTACGCGTCCAACCGCTTCAGCTTCAACACCGGCGAGGGGCGTTGCCCGGGCTGCGAAGGGCAGGGCATCCGCACCATCGGCATGAGCTTCCTGCCGGATGTGAAAGTCCTGTGCGAAACCTGCAGGGGCGCGCGCTTCAACCCCGAGACCCAGGCCGTCACCTGGCGTGGCAAGAATATCGGCGAAGTGCTGCAGATGGAAGTTGACGAGGCGGTGGAGTTCTTTGCCGCCATGCCCAGCATCAGCCACCCGCTGCAACTGCTGAAAGACGTGGGGCTGGGTTACCTCACCTTGGGTCAACCTTCACCCACACTGAGTGGTGGCGAAGCGCAGCGCATCAAGCTGGTAACTGAACTGAGCAAGGTGCGCGATGACATCGGCAAGCGCGGCAACAAGGCGCCGCATACGCTGTATGTGCTGGACGAACCCACGGTGGGGCTGCACATGGCCGACGTGGAAAAGCTCATCCATGTGCTGCATCGGCTGGTCCGTGCAGGCCACAGCGTGGTGGTGATCGAGCACGACCTGGACGTGATTGCCGAGGCCGACTGGGTGCTGGACCTGGGGCCCGAGGGCGGTAACGGGGGGGGTCGCGTGGTGGCAGCAGCGACACCGGAAGACGTGGTGCGCTTGGGCACACATACTGGCGTGGCTCTGAAGTCGGTGCTGGCGCGCTAGGTGAGGGGCCCAAATCGTGAGGGCCCCTGCAGGCGATCCCGGCTGCTGACCAGGCCTTTGTATTGCATGTCGGACAACAGAATGTGGTCCCGCCACCAGACCGCCAGGTAGTGTTGGACTTCCAGCATGTCGATGGAGTCCATGCTGGCGGCAAAGGCCCAATCGGTCATCTTTTCAACATAGGTGTGGTGCTCCGCCAGCTGGGCGTCCATGCCTGCGAATTGGCATTTCTGGAGCAGGCTTTCTTCAGCCTTGAAGTGGTCACGCGCGTATTGGTTGAGCTGGTGCAGGATGTCGTGGAACCTGAATTGCCATTCGCCCTCACCAGCCTTGAGGCACTCAGCCATGTCGTTGCACAGGCCCAGAAGCCTTCGATGCTGCTGGTCCAGCAAATCGTTGCCGACGCTGAAGTTGGAGTCCCATTGAACGCGGATAGGCATGGGTGAAGTCTCTCTATTTAGTTCCCTGCATTTTGCGCGCATTCCCGAATAAAGCCACATTGACATAAACCGAAACAAAGCGATACCGCCCTGACACCCATGCGAGGAGGGGCGGCGGCACCATTGCGGTCATGTTCAACCACTCGCCAAGAGTAAGAAAGTCCCCGATGAGCTTCTTCAAAACAACCCTGCGCCGCCCATTCTTTGGTTTCTGCGGCGGCCCCCGATTTGGTGCCAAACGCGGCTGTGGCCGCCATGGCACGATGACGCCGGAACAAATGGCAGAACGCCGCGACCGCATGGTGGATCGCGCTGCCAACAAGTTGCAACTCAATGCCGAGCAAAAACCCCTTCTGGCCCAACTGCTGGACCAGATGTCGGCACAGCGCCAGGCCATGATCGGCCAGAACACGGACATGCGTGCCGAGTTGCGCTCCTGGTTTACGGGCAATAACTTCGATGCAGCCCGTGCCCAGGCACTGATCAACGACAAGGCCCAGACACTGCAAAGCAAGAGCCCTGACGTGGTCGCGGCACTGGCCGCCTTCTTCGACAGCCTGAACGCCGCACAGCAGCAAAAAGTGCGGGACTTCATGGACGGTGGCCGTCGTGGCTGGTTCCGTCGCGGCTAATTTCAGATTCACCTTCAAGCTATTTTTTATCCAACCAACACCGACCGAAAGACCATCATGAAAAACTTCTTCCAACGCAATATTCGTCGCATCGTTTTTGGCGTGCTCGCCACCACCCTGATCGTTGGCGGTCTGTCCGCCTGCGGCCACCACCGCGACCACGCCTGGGGCGCCAACGTGACCCAGGAGCAGTTCGCTGAGCAACGCGACAAGATGGTGGACCGCGCTGCCAGCAAACTGGATCTGAATGCCGAGCAGAAAAAGCTGCTGTCCAACGTGGGCGACAAGTTCTTTGAGCAACGCAAGGCCATGATCGGCCAGACCACCGACCCGCGTGCCGAGCTCAAGGCGCTGATTGCCGGACCCAAGTTTGATACCGCCAAGGCGCAAGCGCTGATCACCGACAAGACCACGGTGCTGCAGGCCAAGAGCCCCGAGACGCTGGCCGCACTGGCAGCTTTCTATGACAGCCTGAATGCCACGCAGCAGCAAAAGGTGCGGGATATGACCGAAGGACACCACGGCTGGTTTGGTCGCGGCTAGTCCGCTTCTAAATCAAACGTGCACTTTGTCGGCCCGCCTTGCCGTGCGTTTCGCACTGTCAGCGGCGGGCCTTCGCGTTCACGCTTGATGTAGAAGCGGAACCACTGGTGCAACAATAGCTTATGCAACGCATTCTCCTGATCGACGACGACGCGCAATTAGGCCCGCCCCTGGCGGCCTACTTTGCGCGTTTTGACTTCAAGCTGGACTGCGCGCTCAAGCCCAGTCTGGGGCTGGCGCAACTCAAACGTGAACGCTATGACGCCGCCATTCTGGACGTCATGCTGCCGGAGATGGATGGCTTTGCGCTGTGCCGCGCCATCCGCAAAGACAGCGACCTGCCCATCATCATGCTCACCGCGCGTGGTGAGGTGATGGACCGGGTGGTGGGGTTGGAACTGGGTGCCGACGACTACGTGCCCAAGCCCTTTGAGCCGCGTGAATTGGTGGCGCGATTGCAGACGGTGCTGCGCCGTCGCGTGGCCTCACCCGGACTGGCTGCAACATCTTCTGAGACCCACCTGCGTTTCGATGGGCTGGTGGTTGACCTGCCTACGCGCAGTGTCATGCGCCAAGGCGAAGAAGTCAGCCTGACCAGTACCGAGTTTGACTTGTTGGTGCTGCTGGCCAAAGAGCCCGGAAAAGTCTTCAACCGCGATGACATCCTCAACCACCTGCGGGGCCACGAGGTCGATATGCTGACCCGCGCGGTCGATATCGTCATCAGCCGCCTGCGCAAGAAACTGGAGCCGCTGGACTGCATCAAGACCCTGCGCAACGCGGGCTACACACTGGCCGTGAACAAGGTCCAGCCATGAGCGTCGCCAAGGCTGGGCCGTCATGGCGGCACCGCGCCCGCCATGCCTTGGCGCATTCGCTGCGTGTGCGCTTGGTGGCGTTGTTTGTCATGCTGGCGTTGGCGATGGCGGCCGTCTTTGTCGGCGGCATGCAATACGCGCTGAGCATCGGTTGGCGTGATGCGGCGCGTCCGCTGGTGATGGACTATATGGATAAACTGGCTTCTGATATAGGCAGCCCGCCCAGCGTGGAACGGGCACAAGTGCTGGTGGACCGCTTGCCCCTGCGCGTGACCAT
>CAIQEX010000395.1 GCA_903870955.1 uncultured beta proteobacterium | reverse complement strand
TTCGTTTCAGAGCCCGAATAAGCGGCTTTCCCAATTTAAAATTTGAGGGCACACAAGTCCTGAACATCCAAAGAGAATTCATGTTCCCAATGAAAAAGCTACAACTTTGCCTCATGGCCGCTGGCGTTGTTTTTCCCTTCACGGTCGCAGCTGATGACCTCAATGTGTTGCCCGAAGTGCAGGTAAATGCCACGAAGCTGACAGATCTAGGCGCATCCGACTTGAAAACGCCCAACCTGCTTCCGCAGCGTGCTGCCACCAGTGACAGTGCACGTTTGTTGCAAGACGTGCCCGGTGTGAGCCTGTATGGTGCGGGTGGGGTCTCTAGCCTGCCTGCCATCCACGGCTTGGCTGATGACCGTATACGCGTTCAGGTGGATGGTATGGATTTGATGGCCGCGTGCCCCAACCACATGAATTCAGCACTGTCCTATATCGACCCTACCAAGGTTGGCAGTATTACCGTGTTTGCGGGCATCACACCGGTCAGTGCTGGCGGCGACAGCATTGGTGGCACGATCCAAGTCAAGTCTGCACCGCCTGTATTCGCAGACAGCGCAGAGTCGGTTCAGCCTAAGGGCTCTGCTGGTACTTTCTACCGCAGCAATGGCGAGGCCAGTGGCTACAACCTGAGTGCCAGCTATGTGGGTGAAAACGTCAACCTGACTTACAGCACCTCAAGCGCTCAGTCCAAGAACTATCTGGCTGCAAGTGGATTCAAAGCTGCTGGTCCCGGCGCGACGGGTGGCGCATGGTTGAGCAGCGCTGAAGTCGGCTCAAGCAAATACACGGCTGAAAATCAGGACATCGGCATTGCCCTACGCCACGACGCACACCTTTTGCAACTAAACGTGGGGGCTCAGCACATTCCGTTTGAGGGCTTTCCCAATCAGCGCATGGATATGACGGGCAACGACAGCACCCAGATCAACCTGCGTTACAACGGCCGCTTCAACTGGGGCAATTTGGATGCCCGCGTCTATGGTCAGGAAGCAGTGCACGCCATGAACATGGGGCCGGACCGCTTCTCTTATGGCACGCTGGGCATGCCCATGAACACCAAGGCGAAGACTACCGGAGGACAGTTGCAGGCCGAGGTATGGGCATCCGAGCAGGACACTTTGCGCGTCGGCAGCGAGTGGCAAACCTACACGCTCTACGACTGGTGGCCACAGGCGGGTGGCATCATGGGCCCCAATGCATTCTGGAATGTGGACTACGGCACCCGTGACCGCGTGGCCGTCTATACCGAATGGGAAGCGCTGTGGGGCGAGGCGTGGTTGAGCCAACTCGGCGTGCGTACCGAGAACGTGCAGAGCAACGCAGGGCCGGTGCAGGGCTATAACGCACAGGGCATTTGGGCCAGCGATGCAGCACCCTTCAATGCTCAGAACCGACAACGCAACGATTCCAACCTGGACCTGACCGCATTAGCACGCTACACGCCTGACGCCACACAAACCTTTGAAGCGGGTGTTGCACGCAAGTCGCATGCCCCCAGTCTCTATCAACGCTACCCCTGGTCGACGCAGGCCATGGCTGCGCTGATGAATAATTTTGTCGGCGATGGCAATGGCTACGTTGGCAACCCGAACCTTAAGCCCGAAGTGGCGCACACCGTCAGCCTGAGTGGCGACTGGCACAGCGCCGACCAGCAAAGCTGGGGCTTCAAGGTAACCGGTTATGTCACCGAAGTGCAAGATTTCATTGACGCCCAGCGCTGCGCCATCGGGCAATGTGGGGGGGCCGTCAATGCCAGCACGACCAACGGTTTTGTCATCCTTCAATATGTCAACCAATCGGCAAGACTCTACGGTCTGGACCTGTCGGGCCACCGCGAACTGGGGACTTCGGCAGACTTTGGTCGATTCACCGCCAAGGGTGTTTTGACCTATGTGAATGGTCGCAACCTAAGCACCGATGAGCCGCTCTACAACATCATGCCGCTGAATACAAAACTGTCGCTGGTGCAGGAATGGAATGGCTGGAGCAACACTGTCGAGGTGCAAATGGTAGCCAGCAAGGACGCCGTTTCGCGCGTGCGCAATGAGATGCAAACCAGCGGCTATGGCTTGCTCAATTTGCGTAGCAG
>CAIQEX010000394.1 GCA_903870955.1 uncultured beta proteobacterium | reverse complement strand
GGGTGTGGTGGAAATTGAGTCCCAACTCGGCATCGGCACCACGTTCCGGCTGCGCCTGCCCCTGACCCTGGCCATCATTGACGGCTTTCGGGTGGAGGTGCATGACGCCACGCTGGTCCTGCCACTGGACATGATGTTCGAGTGCGTGGACATGCCGGCAGAAACACAAGGCCTGCATGCGCGGCAAATCAACGTCCGGGGCGACTGGTTGCCCTACATCTCCCTGCGCGACATGTTTGGCATGCCGGTTGCGACCGGTCCTGAATTTGTCGTCATCGTGCAATTTGGCAGCAGCCGTGCCGGCGTCGTGGTCGACAAA
Source organism: uncultured beta proteobacterium (assembly GCA_903870955.1). Lineage (GTDB taxonomy): Bacteria > Pseudomonadota > Gammaproteobacteria > Burkholderiales > Burkholderiaceae_C > Allorhodoferax. Next base: position 3,270 of record CAIQEX010000394.1, on the reverse strand, counting down.
CTTTTAGGTGAGGTGCAGGCCGTCATCAAGCCGATGAGCGAAATCTTCAAGTCCATGCGCTGCATCAGCGGCTCCACCATTCTGGGCAATGGGCGACCGGCTCTGGTGCTCGACATTCCGCAATTGATTCAACACGCCTGGCGCAGCGAGCGGCGACACGTGCAATTGCAAAGCGTGCCGTTAGTCCAATTCGCCGAAGCAACCTAAACCCCTCACCAATTTTTCCAGGAGATCACCATGAAATGGTTCCATCAATTGCAGGTGCGCTCAAAACTGATCATGACGATTGGCATCTTGCTGACGCTGACGATGACCATGGGGTTGTTTGGATACTTTTCCATCGGGAAGATCGCCTCCCTGGTGGACAGCATGGCGGTCGATCAGGTCGCACCCATCATCGACGTGAGCAAATCGGCGGTCGAAGCAACCGCCCACAACCGCGATATGTACCGGCTGATGCTGGAGCCCACGCGCAAACTGCGCGAGGTGCAGGTAGCGCGGTCGGAGGAACATGAAAAGCAGATGGTCTCGCTGATGGACAAATACCGCAAAACCGAACTCTGGCCAGAAGAAGTCGAGGACTTGAAAAAGTTTGACGCTGCCTGGCCCGCGTACAAGGCGGGTTGCACCGACATCATGCAACTGGCCACGCTGGATGATGGAAACAACCAGGACGCCATCGCCCGGGCCAACGAAGAGATGCGCACCAAATGCCGGCCGGCCTTCAACGTCGTTAGTGACCTTCTGGCCGACATTGTAAAAATCAATATCCGCAATGCCGATACCGCGCTGGTGAACGCACACAAGGTGCAGGAGAACACCACCCTGTGGTTGCTGAGTTGCGGTCTGGGCGCCTTGCTGTTGGGTACCGCTTTGGGCTGGCTGGTGACACACAGTGTCATGCGCCAACTCGGTGGCGACCCCTCCTATGCCGTCGACGTGGTGGCCCGCGTGGCCGATGGAGACTTGTCGGTCAACGTGAATCTGATGGCGGGCGACTCGACCAGCCTGCTGTTTTCAATACGCGAGATGGCCATCAAACTTTCGGAAACACTGGCCGATGTCGGTTCCATGTCGGAGTCACTGGGGTCGGCATCGGAGCAGGTTGCTGCCACCGCCAACGCCCTCTCGCAAACCGCCTCCGAGTTGGCAGCCAGTGTGGAAGAAACCGGCTCAGCCGTAGAGGAACTGGCCTCCACCGTCAACCAGAACGCCGACAACGCCCGTATCACCGAAAACATCGCCACCAAATCGGCCGGTAGCGCCACCCAGGGCGGTAAAGCCGTGGGCGACATGGTGCACGCCATGAAGGAAATCGCCAGCCGGATTACCGTCATCAATGACATCGCCAACAAGACCGACTTGCTGGCCATCAACGCCGCCATCGAAGCGGCGCGGGCCGGCGAGCATGGCAAGGGCTTTGCCACCGTGGCTGTGGAGGTGCGCAAACTGGCCGAACGTTCACAAACTGCGGCGCGTGAGATCGGGGATCTGGCCGGTCGCTCGGTGGGCGTGGCCGAGCAGGCAGGCATCCTGCTCACCGACATGTTGCCGGGGATTGACCAGACCGCCTCGCTGGTACAGGAGATATCCGCAGCCTCGCGCGAACAGCGTTCCGGCATTGACCAGATCAACATCGCTGTCTCGCAGATTAGCCAGGGCATGCAATCTTCGGCTTCCTCGGCGGAGCAACTCAGTTCCACCTCAGAAGAGCTAAGCGGCACGGCCATGAAGCTGCAGGAACTGATGCAGCAATTCACGCTGCACGGTGAAAAGCCACGGCGCAACAAGCCCAGACTGGCAGGTGCGCGCAGCGCCATGCAACGCAAGTTGACGGCTTCGGCGCTGAACAAGGGCGATGACTACGACGACTCCGTAGACGGCAGCAAGTTTAAAAATTACTAAGGAGCGAGGGCATGAAGAACCGCTTGCAGCCACCCCAAACGGGCGCGCCCGGTGACAAGTTTCACTGCGTGACCTTCATTCTGGGTGGTGACCTGTTTGCCATCGAGATTGGCTACATCCGGGAGATCATCGAATTTGATGGCATCACCCGCGTACCGATGATGCCGGACTTCGTGCGCGGCATCATCAACTTGCGCGGCTCGGTGGTGCCGGTGATTGATTTGTCCGTCCGCTTTGGCCGTGATGGCACCGACATCAAGCCCAGCACCTGCGTGGCGATACTGGCGCTCCCGCAGGAGCATGCGCGCTACCACGAAGTCGGCATATTGCTGGATGCGGTCTGTGAAGTGCTGGAAATTCCCCATGCCGATATTGAGCCCACACCCACTTTCGGCACCAGCATTCGCGGCGACTTTATCGAAGGTATCGCCACCGTCGGCGGCAAATTTGCCATCCTGCTGGATGTACGCAAAGCGCTTTCCGTCAGCGAGTTGAGTGCCATGGCAACGGCCATCAACCTGGAGCAGTTCGCTGACGATGCACAGACTGTCTAAAGCACCCCCCGCGCCGGCCAATCCGATGCTCGACATGGTCCAGCTCGGGCAGTCGTGGACGCTTCTTTCGGAACCCGAGTTCGAGCAGTTCCGGGGCTTTCTGGCGCTGGAAGCCGGTATCGATTTAGGACCCCACAAGCGCGCGCTGGTGCAGTCACGCCTGGCACCCCGGTTGCGTTCCCTGCGCTGCAGCAGCTTCACCGAATATTGGAAAACCCTGCAGGGCGTCGACGCGCAACCGGAGCGTGAGCGGGCGATCAACCTGCTGTCCACCAATGAAACCTACTTCTTCCGGGAGCCACAGCACTTCGAATGGTTACAGGACAGAGCCGCTGAAATAAGCCGCCAGCGGGACGATGCGGTGCGCGTGTGGTCTGCCGCCTGCTCCACGGGAGAGGAGGCCTACACCATAGCCATTACGCTGGCGGAAGCCCTCGGACTCCAGGCGCCCTGGCAGGTCTATGCCACCGACATCAATACCCGTGTCACCCGCTTTGCACAGCGCGCCATCTATCCCCTGGCACGGGCGCAAAAGACACCGATCCATCTCTGGAAAAAATACTTCCAGCAAGGCCAGGATGAATACGAGGGCAACATCCGGGTCAAGCCCGAACTGGCACGACGGGTCGAGTTCGGCAACGTCAACCTGCTGAACAGCACAGCATCCCGTGCGCGCGATTTCGACGTCATCATCCTGCGCAATGTCCTGATTTACTTCAACGACGAGACCAAACAGCGCGTCGTGGAACAGCTCTGCAACAAGCTGGCCGATGGCGGCCACCTGCTGATTGGCCACGCGGAGGTGATTCAG
>CAIQEX010000393.1 GCA_903870955.1 uncultured beta proteobacterium | reverse complement strand
GAATTGCCTCCGGGAAAAACGGTCGAGCTCAAGCCAGGTGGCTACCACCTGATGCTCTTGGATCTGAAGCAGCCGCTGCAAAAAGAAAGCACGATCGCGCTGACCCTGGTGTTTCAAGATGCCAAAGGCTCGGAAACGCGCACCGAGCTCAAAGTCCCGGTGGGCATGCAGCCACCGGCCGATTCCGGGGCTGCCGCCAAGCCTTAAAGCCCGCCACACTCAGCGGGTTACGTGCTTCAGTGGGGTCGATTTAAAGAGGCAAATTCAGGCTCAGACCCAATGTCCAGTTTTGCGGTAGACCCGGCTCGTAGGACTGTGGTGTAGCAGCGGTTTGGTTGACCAGGACCGAACCGACATAGTGCTCGTCGCCCACATTGTTAACCCGTGCGTAGACGGTCAACCCGCCCTTGCCGACGCTCCAGCGCTGACTGGCGCTCAGGTTAAATAGGGTGTGGCCGTCAGCGGATTCGGTATTCGTGTCGTTGGCATAGATACGACCGGCTTGAACCATTTCCAAGCCCAGACGCAAGCCGTTGCGGTTGGCTGAGCCCGATGCTTCGCTGGTCCAGGCCAGTTCAGAAAATACAAAGGACTGGGGAATGCCGGGCAGTTTATTGCCACTGGCGACCGTGGTGCTGCCCGTCGTGCCGCTGATGAATTTCTGCGTGTAGTGGGCATCGATCATGGAAGCCGATGCGCTCAGGTTCACGTGGGGCGTCAATTGGGTGTTACCCGAGAGCTCCCATCCACTGCGGGATGTTCCAGGTGCATTTTTATAGGCGGTCTGGCCGGTACCTTTCGCAACGACGATTTCGTCGGTGGTGTCAATTTGGTACAGCGCGAAGTCCACACGCGATTTTTCATTGGGTACCCACTTGGTCCCAATTTCATAGTGCTGACTGCTGGAAGCATTCAAGGTGGTATTGAACTGGCCAACGATGGCGTTGGCGGCATCAAGTTTGTAGGCCATCTCAGCCAACGTGGGCGTCTCAAAACCCTTGCCGTAGTTGGCATACAGGTTCAGCGCATCGGTGGCGTGGTAGGTCACACCCAATACCGGGCTGGTGGCTTGGTAGGACACATTGCCTGAGCCATCCTTGTCTGTGGAAGTGATGAAGAAATCGTCACTGACAAACCGCACCGAGCTGCTGCGCAGACCTCCGGCAATGGACACGTTATCGGATACCAGTGCCGTGCCCTGAACAAATAGATCGCTGTTCTCCGCCTGGTTGTCTTCACTGCGGGTAGGCAAGCCTGACTTCTGTCCACCTGGCGCAGAGCCTCCTTGGCGGTACTCCCGCGACCTATCAAATTCATAGCCTGTCACCCATTCGACGGGCGTATCGGCCCATACCGAGCGCTGGTTGTATTGCAAGCCCACACCAAAATAGGCCCTATTCAGTCCTACCCAATTATTGGTGGCCAGGTATTGAGTGTTGTCTCGCGTGCCGTAGTACGCCCGGCCGGTGAAGGAGCGGTCCTTGTCCAACGTGTAGGTCGCGGAACTTCCCAATTGGTTTTGCAAAACGATCTTGCGTGTCTTGGCCGTGATTGCGCTATTGCCTGCGCCCGATGGATCCTTGATGAGTTGGGCGCGTGTCAAACCCAGCGGATCCTGCGCCAGCGGCATATCAAACTGGTTGAACACCATGTTCACCTTGAGATCCTCATTGAGGTCAAAGTTCAGCTTGCCATTGAACTGCTTGCGCTCGGTAGCACTGTTGGCGCGGTAGCCGTCGATGGTCATGGTGCTGTAGTCCGCCACGATACCCACGGTGCCTAGCGTGTCGCCAAACTGGTAGTCGGCACGGTGCAGACCGTAGGAGCCCACGTAATACTGGTAGTCCACTTCCGCCTCCTTGGGGGCGGCTTTGCTGAAGGCCTGGATCACGCCTCCGGATGAGTTGCCATACAGCAGCGCCATCGGTCCGCGCAGCACCTCAATGTGGTCGGTGGACGTCAGGCTGATGGAGGAACCCTGGCCCTGGCCATCCGGTGTGGTGGCGGGGATGCCGTCGATCAGCAGGCGGATGCCGCGAATACCAAAAGCCGAGCGCGCGCCAAAGCCGCGTATGGACACCTGCAAATCCTGCGCATAGTTTTGCCGGTCGAGAATGGTCAGGCCCGGTACACGGGTGAGCGATTCGGAAAGGTTGACTTGCGGTCCACCGCTTTGGATCGTCTCACGCGCCACGCTTTGAACCGAAGCCGGTGCATCAAAGCTTTTCTGTTCGCTGCGCGAAGCCGACACCACCACCTCACCCAAGGTTTGGGCGGCCACAGGAAACACGCTGATGACACCCAGGGTGGCAAGCGCGTGAATCAGTCTGGTTGTTCTTAAATGAGTGGACATCGTTAAAGGCTGCCTGGTAAAAAATAGCTCTGGAGTTTGGCGTGCACAAGGGTGTTTTTATGTCCCCTTGATGACACGTATTTTGACGTCGATCATCGCCAAACGGCATGGATGCTGGGTTTGCGCAAAAAATTTTCTCACTTTGAAATTTATTAAAAATCCTTGTGCAGAAAAAGAGGCTGTTTTGAATTCATTCGCCGTGCAAATCTCGGGTTAACCCTCTGTGTTGTGAAGGTTGCTACTTTCTACATTTGCCTTGGTCCTCGGCAAATGATTCACATTTGTTCAAGGTATCTGAAATTTGTCGTCTAACCTTATAAAGGGACAATTGTGAAACTGATCAAACTTACTTCACTCGCACTGGCTGTCACGGCCCTGGTTGCATCCGCTGCGCATGCCGAGGACAACCTGTCGACGCTTCAACGTATGGGCAACACCGCTACCAATATGGTGATCCCTACTGTGGCTCAAGAGGGTAAAAATGCGGACGCGATTCGCGCTAACCTGAAGAAGGTCAAGCTGCCTGACGGTTTCAAGATTGACCTGTATGCCGTGGTGCCTGATGCGCGTTACATGGCGGTTGCACCCTCTACCAACATGCTGTTTGTCGGTACACGCAAGACGACCGTCTGGGCCGTTACCAACCGCAACAACGGTGATGCTGCGACCGAAGTCAAGGCCTTTGCGCCATCGATCAAGTTCGCGAACCCCAACGGTGTCTGTTTCACAAAAGACGGCTTCCTGATCGTTGCTGAGTCGAATCGCATTTTGCATTTCCCTGCTGCCGAGTATTTCTATGAAGGTCCGGACGTGGCGGTTGGCGTGGTCGTTCCTGAAGGCAAATTGATCCCCGTTGAAGAGCAATCTTTCAACCACACCGGGCGCGTTTGCAAGGTGGCCTCAGACGGCAAGATTTATGTCAGCATGGGTCAGCCTTACAACGTCCAACCAGCTGAAAAAGTTGCGCTCTTTGAAGAAGTGGGCATTGGCGGTGTGCTGCGCTTCAACGGCCTGGACGGCTCCGGTCGCACGGTCTACTCCAAGGGCATGCGCAATCCCGCTGGCCTCTCGATCGGACCTAAGGGCGACATCTGGACGACTGACAACCAGGTG
>CAIQEX010000392.1 GCA_903870955.1 uncultured beta proteobacterium | reverse complement strand
GGGCTGGAACGTCAGAGCAAGTTGTTGCACCAGGAGACACGGCAATTGCTGACGCAACAGGGTCTATTGAACCAGCAACTTCAGGAGGCCAACCGGACCCTGCAACGCAGTGAGGAGCAATTGGCGGTGACCCTGAACTCCATCGGGGACGGCGTGATTACCACCAATGCGCTGGCGCAAGTCACCAGCCTGAATCCGCTGGCTGCAGCGCTCACGGGGTGGACGCAGGAACAAGCCAGTGGCCGCAGAATTGAAGAGGTCTTGCAAATCGTGCACAAGAGCAGCCGGGAACTGGTTCTCAATCCGGTGATGGATGCTTTGCAATACGGCGCGGTTCAGGAACTGGCGAACCATACCGTGCTGCTGTCCCGCGACGGTCGTGAATATGACATTGCGGACAGCTGTGCGCCCATTCTGGCGCACGACGGCCAGGTTATTGGTGCGGTGCTGGTGTTTCGCAACGTGACGCAAGAGTATGCGGTGCAGCAGAAAACCCACGACAGCGCAGTTTTGATCCAGACCATTCTGAACACCGTGGCCGATGGTGTGCTGACGCTGCACGGGAAAAGCCTTCTGGTGGAGACAGTGAACCCGGCGATTGAGGTGATGTTTGGCTACGCGGCGGTCGACATGATCGGACACGATATACGGCTGCTGATTCCCGCGTATTCGCCATTGGCCACCGGTGCCGCTGAGGGTGTGGCCGATGGTTCGCCGCAAGCGCCCGTGGCCATTCCGGTGCGCGAGGTGCAGGGGCGACGCAAGGACGGGAGTGTGTTCGCCCTGGAGATCGCACTCAATGAGATGTGGCTGGGTGGGGAGCGACATTTCACAGGTGTGCTGCGCGACTTCACGACACGCAAACTGGCGGAGGAGGCCATATTCAAGGAAGGTGCCTTGCAGGCTGCCATTTTCAACAGCGCCAATTTCTCCAGCATTGCCACCGATGCCAAGGGCGTGATCCAGATTTTCAATGTGGGTGCCGAGCGCATGCTGGGCTATACCGCGCTGGAGGTGATGAACAGGATCACACCGGCGGATATATCGGATCCACAGGAAGTGATCGTTCGGGCCAAGGCCCTGAGCGCGGAACTGGAAACGCCGATCGCGCCAGGCTTCGAAGCATTGGTGTTCAAGGCCTCGCGCGGGATTGAAGACATCTATGAACTGACCTACATCCGCAAGGACGGCAGCCGCTTTCCTGCTGTGGTTTCGGTCACGGCGCTGCGTGATGACGATGACGCCATCATTGGCTACCTGTTGATTGGCACCGACAACACCGCACGCCAGCAGATTGAAGAAGAGCGAAAGAAGCTGGACCAGCGTTTGCGCGATCAGCAGTTCTATACCCGCTCACTGATCGAGGCAAATATCGATGCCATCATGACCACCGACCCGGTGGGCATCATCACCGACGTCAACAAGCAGATGGAGTCGCTCACCGATTGCACGCGTGATGAATTGATCGGTGCACCGTTCAAAAAGTATTTCACCGACCCCGAGCGGGCCGAGGCGGGCATCGCGCTGGTACTGAATGAAAAGACGGTCACCAACTACGAGCTCACCGCCCGCACACGGGACGGCCGGGAAACCGTGGTCTCCTACAACGCCACTACTTTTTATGACCGCGACCGCAACCTGCAGGGTGTGTTCGCAGCAGCGCGCGATGTGACCGAACGCAAACGCCTGGATGGAGTGCTGGAAGCCAAGAACGTGGAGTTGGAAGCTGCCCGCACGCTGGCGGAGAAGGCCAATCTGGCCAAGTCGGACTTTTTGTCGAGCATGAGCCATGAGTTGCGCAGCCCGCTGAATGCGATTCTCGGTTTTGCCCAGCTCATGGAGTCGGAGGCACCGCCACCGACCATGGGTCAGCAGGAAAGCATCAGCCAGATCCTGCGCGCCGGATGGCATCTGCTCAAACTCATTAACGAAATTCTGGACCTGACCATCATTGAGTCCGGGCAAATCCCCATTTCCAAAGAGCCGGTTCTGATAAGTGCCATCCTGACCGAATGCCAGGGTATGTTTGAACAGCAGGCCCAGCAGCGCGGCATCACGATGCAATTCCCGGTGCGTGATGCGGGCTCCTACGTGTTGGCTGATCACACCCGCCTCAAGCAGGTATTTATTAACCTGTTGAACAATGCCATCAAATACAACCGACCGCACGGCAGTGTCGAGGTGTTTTGCAGCCTGCAGCCCAAGGCCAGGGTGCGGGTGAGCATTCGGGATACCGGCCTGGGTTTGCGTCTGGACCAGCAAGCGCAGTTGTTCCAGGCCTTCAACCGTCTCGGTCAGGAGGCCGGCGGCGTGGAAGGCACCGGCATTGGGTTGGTCGTGGCCAAACAGTTGGTGGGCCTCATGGGTGGCGCTATTGGCGTGCAAAGTACCGTGGGCGAGGGCAGTGTGTTCTGGTTTGAACTGGATGCCGTGGATGGCCCGGTCGTGCCCATGGACATCGGTGACGCGACGCCTGGCTTGCCCGTCTCAACGCGGCCTGCGCGCGAGAGCACGCTGCTGTATGTGGAGGACAACCCGGCCAATATGAAGCTGGTGCAAAAGATCATCGAGCGCTACCCGGATATCCGCTTGTTGATGGCAAGCGACGGCATAGCCGGTGTGGAGTTGGCGCGTACGGCCTTGCCGGATGTGATTCTGCTGGACATCAACTTACCCGGCATCAACGGTTTTGAAACCCTGAAAATGTTGCGTGATGACCCGCTGACGGCCTCCATTCCCGCCCTGGCCATCAGCGCCAATGCCATGCAAAGCGACATCAAGAAGGGACAAGAGGCAGGCTTTATGCGCTACTTGACCAAACCCATCAAGGTCGATGAATTCATGTTGGCGCTG
>CAIQEX010000391.1 GCA_903870955.1 uncultured beta proteobacterium | reverse complement strand
GCCATGGCGGCGCGCAATCTGCCGGCGCATCACCAGAGGAAGGCCATTCTGTGGGGCAGTGGTGGCGCCATCGTGCTGCGGGTGGCGTTGACCATCGTCGCCGTTTGGCTTTTGAAAATTCCGTTTCTTCAATGTGCCGGTGGTTTGCTGTTGGTCTGGATCGCGCTTCAGCTATTGACCGAAGAGGAGCATGAGGAGGGTGCCCACAAGGCCCACGATGGACTGATGGGCGCTGTCAAAACCATTCTGATTGCCGATGTCGTGATGAGCCTGGACAACACGCTGGCCATCGCGGGTGTGGCCAAAGGCAACTGGACGCTGCTGATTCTGGGACTGGCACTTTCGATCCCGTTGATTGTTTTTGGTAGTACGCTCATTATGAAAATCATGGATCGTTTTCCGATTGTGGTCTACGTGGGCGCTGCGCTGATCGCCTGGACGGCAGGCGAAATGGTCGACTCCGATGTGGCAATGCAACCCTATTTGCCGCATGTGTTTCATGGCACGATCTATCTTCCGCTGCTGCTCACGGTGGGTGTCATTGGCTTTGGTTGGTGGAGCAATGCCAGAGGGGGCCGCACCGCCCAGGATGTACTGGATGCCGATGTCCGCGCGGCGCAGCGCCTGGACGACAAAATCGACTAAGGCCTGCGGGTCAATGCCTGTGCCTCAGGTTGATGGGAGGACGCGATGAAAGAGCCGATTGGCATCGCCTTGCATCGACCTTCCTGCTACTTTTCCACTAGCGCCTTCAATCTGGTTAGACCGACTTCAAAATCTTTACCGATAACTTGGTCCAGATTCAGGAACAAAGTAATCACTTTTAGTTTCAAGGTGTGCTTGTCGTCCAAACCCCAAGTGACCTTGGTGGAATCGCCGGATTCAATCAGGCTGAAGGTTGCGACATTTCTCCCTTCAAACGGCTTGATCATGTGTAAATCAAAGACCAGCTGATTTGGCGGCGTGGTGTCGGTGATGGTGATTTCCCCTTGGCCTACTTCCTTGTTGCCAGTCCAAGCGTAATGTGCGCCCTTGCCGCTATCGCTACCGCTGTAGCTTTTCTGCATGCCGGGGTCTTTGTTGTAAGGTGTCCAGGCGTCCCACTGGTGAAAGTCGTTGATAAACGGAAATATTCTTTCCGGTGGGGCTTGGATGTCGATGGAGCGCTCGACATGAAAAATGTCCGGTTTGGTTGAAGCACAAATAAACAGAATCGCAATGGCTACGGCGATGGCGACGACAGTGAGAATAACGATATTCAGCATGGATTTTCCTCCTCAGTTTTGAATGACCTGCAACTGCTTCAGCAGTTATGAAAGCCCTCAAGCCGCTGTGCTGGATTTACGCGAAGGGACGGCTTCGTTAAGACGGATCGCTGATCGAATCAGCGTACTTAGCGCAGCGTCATCAAGATCAACACCTTCCGCAATGTCGATGGCACGCCTTGCATTTCCCTCTAAACTTGAATTGAAGAGTCTGGAAGGGTCAGCGATTTTGGCGCCCTTTGGAAAGGTCAGCTTGACCACCTTTTTATAGGTCTCGCCGGTACAAATAATTCCATGGCAAGACCAGACGGGCACATTCCATTTCCACTCCTCTACAACGCGGGGGTCAGACTGCGTAATGACTGCCCGTACGTGCGCAAGAACTTTACCTCTCCAGTCCTGAAGTTCCGTGATCCGTTGGTCGATTAGTTTTGACGGGGAGTTGCCAATATCGGCTGAAGTGTTGGAGCGAGTCGCGCGTCGAACATTTTCCAATAATGTCGTCATGGCAATTCCTTATCTCTCAGGCAAATTGGGCGGCAGACCAGATTTGCGAGATTCTATACACCACCTATGAATTGGGCACAAAATTCACGGGGTCACATTGATGCGCGCGAGGTATTTCTCGACCAACAGCATGGCCTCTTCAAGTGCCAACGAAGGGGTTTCGGTGATCTGGTCCTTTAGCACCATGGAGATCAAAACCCATGAATCACGCAGGTCCCCCAGTGCTTCCGCAAGAATCAATAATTCAGTGTTGGGGGCGTTTGTTGGCATGTCCAGTCCTGCTTTTTTGCTGCATCAAGAGAGAGGGTCGAATAACCGGGATGTCAGAAAGTTTCCCAATCTCCATCACCACCGGCTGACACTGTCTTTGGGGGGGCTGCGGCTTTAGTCCTCGGCACCGATCCCGGCACGGCCAGTTTTGCAGTTGCCACCTTGGACTTGGGCTGCGCTGTTCCAATTTGGCGGCGCTCATCCCCTTTGTATGGTTTGCTGGTTGCGGTGGCTGTGCGAACCGTGGTTCTGACAATGTTGTCACTGCCGGTGAGCTTGAAGGATGCAACGACCTGGACCAAATCTTCAGATTGGGTTTGCAGACTGCTGGCGGCGGCAGCCATCTCTTCGACGAGTGCCGCATTTTGTTGCGTTACCTGGTCCATTTGACCCACGGCCTCGCCGACCTGAGACACACCATCCGCCTGTTCGCTGCTAGCGGAACTGATTTCAGCCATGATGTCGGTGACCCTGCGAATCGAGGTGACCACTTCAGTCATGGTTTCGCCCGCCTTGTCGACCAGGGCACTGCCAAATTCGACGCGCTCGACACTGGCGTTAATTAGCGTCTTGATCTCCTTCGCCGCTTCGGCCGATCTTCCCGCCAGCGATCGAACCTCGCTCGCAACCACGGCAAAACCTCGACCTTGTTCACCGGCCCGTGCGGCCTCAACGGCTGCATTGAGGGCCAGAATATTGGTTTGAAACGCGATGCCATCGATCACGCTGATGATGTCGGAGATCTTGCGACTCGAATCGTTGATGCCCTTCATGGTCTCGACGACCTGGTTGACCACATCGCCGCCCTGCTGGGCGATGGTCGACGCACTTTGCGACAGCTGATTGGCTTGGCGTGCGTTGTCTGCGTTTTGTTTTACGGTGGCACTCAGTTGTTCCATGCTGGCTGCAGTTTCTTCCAGAGCGCTGGCCTGGCTCTCGGTGCGGGAAGACAAATCGTGGTTGCCTTGGGCAATCTCGGAAGACGCGGTAGCAACCCCTTCGGAGCCGCTGCGCACGTTAGCCACCACCTTTGACAGGTTCTCTGTCATGCCCGACATAGCCCGAAGCAATTGGCCCAGTTCATCTTTGCTGTCGTTGTGAACCCTGCGGGTCAGGTCGCCTGCAGCGATGGCTTCAGCCAATGTGAGTGCTTCATTGACCGGAGACGTAATCGAGCCGGTAATGACCCTGGACAGCACGGCGCCAATCGCAATCGAAGCCACGAGAAGGGCAATCACCGTGATGCGGGTTGTAGCGTACTCGCTCTGAGACCGGTGATAAGCCACGTCAGCGCCTTTGGACTGGTATTGGACATCAACGTCTACCGCTGCAACCAATTCCTCAAAGGCTTTTCTAGAGGCTCCGCCAAATTCCTCTCGCAAGGCGTCGGTTACACCGTCCGTAGCACGGGACACTTTCAACAGTGCAGTCTGGGTTGCGTAGTAGCGCTGCTCGGCGGACTGGATGGTCGCATAGAGGGGTTTCTCCTCGTCGGACTCGACCGTACTGGCATAGGTTTTAAGCGACTGAGCCGCCTTTTCCTTTGCCTCTGCAATTTGCCTCTCAGCTTGGGCGAATTGATCTTCCGATTTGGACATCACATGGCTCGCTTCGGCCAGGCGCATATCTTTAATGACGCTTCTGTAGCTTCCCAAGTTGCGACTTCCCACCATCCAGTTGGTCGCAATTTCAGCGGTTGCGTCGTTGACCAGTGAAAGTTTGGTAATCGATACCAGGCCGATGATTGCGCTCAGGACGAGCAGAACCGCAAACCCCAGCGTTAGTCGGATGCCGATCTTTAAACTGGAAGTATTCATTTTTTTGCCCAAGTATTTTTTACGGTCCTGGGCGCAATCTGCTACCCCCTCTCATTCGATTTGTATGAATGAGTGCACATAGCATAGTGCCTTATGCATGCCTTGTGTAGATTTACGTTCAAGGTCGGGGGATCGGTACCGAAGAGAACCCGCTCGCCGTGCTGGCGAACGCGCAGTGGCACAAGGGCGCTGCTTGCAGCCCAAAGATGGCGGATTTAATCCGCCGAATCCCTTGGCTGCGGTTGCGTGTTCAGGCGTGCAACAAATTCAACTGGCGCGCGATGATGTCGTGGTTGAGCCACAGCACCGGGCCGGTTGGGGCAAAGGATTCGTTAAACATCAGGGGACCGGTGGCTTCGATAACCAGGCTGCTGAGCAGGTCGGTGATCAAGGCTTTGTTGTCCTTGTGCAGCTTCTGAATTTCGTCTGATGTGCCAATGGTCAGGTCGGCCTGGTCGGCACTGTTGGGCATGGGCCAGGCCGCGAAGTCGCGGAAACGCAGCATCACCGCGTGACTCTGGAAATCAGTCACTTTCTGCAGCACTTGTTCCAGCGTCACGCCTTCTGTCAGCAGTTCGCCCGATGCCTGCCATTGCGTCTCAGACCATGCGCCGCCGTTCTCTTTTTTGAGTGCCTTCAGCAGCAGGATGAGAGGCAATTCAACGCCGGCAAAAATGTCGGACGAATTGGTGCGAATCTCGGGGCAGTTGTAGACAGTGGCCTTGACCCCTTGGCTCCACGCGTTCTGGGCAATGGCCTCCAGACGCATTTTGGCCAGACCCTGGGTGTAGTTGGTGTAGGTCTGCCACACATAGTCGTCGCCCACCAGAACTTCAGTTCCGTGGTAGCCATAGGCCGAGTAGCGCACCTGAGCGCCCGATGCCTCCACGCGCGCACGGATAGCTGCACTGGCTTCAATCAGGTGCTGGAAGGTGTTGGCCGAAACTTCGTCAAAGTTCTTCAGAATCAACTTGCCCAAGTCACTGTCCAGCATCACCTGGGACGACATAAAGCGCTCGCCCCGACCCTTGTACACGCGGTTGGCGATGGCCAGAAATACCTTCGCCTTGGGGATGCCGCCGGCCATCGTGTGGGCGAAGAAAACATTGCTTGCATCCGGGATCATTTCATTCAGCTGGGTCATCACCGCAGCCAATGAATCGGTGAAGCGCTTGACACCGATTTCGCGGCATTTTTCAATGTGCGCCCAATCGAGCTTGTCTTCGGTCCAGGACTTCAACGTCATGCCGCCCAGCATGGCCGTGGGCGTGGGCTCACCTGTGGGTGCATCGAGGTCGAAGCCGGCCATGAGCGGCACATTGATGATCTTTCCACCCAGGTTCTGCTCGGCGGCCTGCAACTCTTCTTCGGTAAGGGGGCGCAGGGCGTTGTCTTCGGTACGTCGACCCACCGTAATTCCAACAATCGTCATGCCGGCTTTTCGGG
>CAIQEX010000390.1 GCA_903870955.1 uncultured beta proteobacterium | reverse complement strand
GTCGGGCCGCGTCTTACGGGCGCACTCGGCATCACTCATGCCCGCGGCATAGCCCATGCGCGTCAGAATGCGCCGCGCATGTTCGGCACCTACCGAGGTGATCAGGTCCTGGCGCAAAGCAGTCAAAGCCATGGTGTGCATCAGCACCATCCGCCGATCACCCAGCCAGATGGCGCCACTGTCTGGCTCAAAGCGCAGCAGTCGTCGCAAATCTTCATTGGGTGGAAATTTGATGTGCATGAGCCGATCGGTCGTATTTTTGTCGGACATTATTTTCTCGATATTTTTGCACTCACTAAGAGTTTTTATGAATTTTCTCAGACTTCAGCCGGGATTTGATCATCCAAGCAAATGTAGCGCCTATTGCTTGATCAGATGATAAATTTCATTCTCAATGACCAACTATTCAACTAAGGGAAAGCCCTAGTGCACTGAGTAAAAACTACCAAATTGTGCAAATAAACATAGAGGACTTTTAGGGGTTATCCCTATAAATCTCGAGATTAATGCCTATATTCAAAAACTTGGCAAGGACCTTGCGAAGACACCTAGGCAAAAGCTGCCACTTCATGCGGGCAATTTCGCCACATCTAAAACGAGGAGATATGTAATGGCTTTACTGAATCGAATGGACTGGTATGACATTGCCAGAACCACCAATTGGTCACCCAAATATGTAACCGAACAGGAGCTCTTTCCTGTGGATATGGCGGGCGACTACGGACTGCCCCAGACGGCATGGGAGAAATACGATGAGCCGTATAAGCAAACCTATCCCGAGTATGTGAAGGTCCAGCGCGAGAAGGATGCAGGCGCCTATTCCGTCAAGGCCGCGCTGGAGCGCTCCAAGATTTATGAAAACTCGGACCCTGGCTGGAAGTCGGTGATCAAGTCCCATTACGGCGCGTTGGCCCGTCTGGAATATGCGGCCGCTACGGCTGAAGCCCGCATGATGCGCTTTTCCAAGGCGCCGGGTATGCGCAATATGGCCACCTTGGGTTGCCTGGATGAAATGCGTCACGGGCAAATTCAACTCTACTTCCCGCATGAGCATGTGTCCAAAGACCGTCAGATGGACTGGGCCCACAAAGCTATCGATACCAATGAATGGGCGATGATTGCAGCACGCCATATGTTCGACGACATCATGATGACGCGCGACGCGATCAGCGTCTCCATCATGCTGACATTCAGCTTCGAAACCGGCTTTACCAACATGCAGTTTCTGGGCTTGGCGGCTGACGCGGCAGAAGCCGGCGACCATACCTTTGCCAGTTTGATTTCCAGCATCCAGACGGACGAGTCGCGCCACGCACAGATTGGTGGACCGGCACTGCAAGTACTCATCGAGAACGGCAAGAAGGACGTCGCACAGAAGAAAGTGGACGTGGCCTTTTGGCGCGCATGGAAGCTGTTCTCTGTGCTGACTGGCCCAGTGATGGATTACTACACACCGCTGGAGCACCGCAAACAGTCGTTCAAGGAATTCATGGAAGAGTTCATCGTGGCCCAGTTTGAACGGGCTCTCACCGACCTGGGGCTGGACCTGCCCTGGTACTGGGACCATTTTCTGGAAGAACTCAGCGAACAGCACCACGGCATGCACCTGGGTTCCTACTACTGGCGGCCCACCCTGTTCTGGAATCCGGCGGCTGGTGTCACCCCGGCAGAGCGCGAGTGGCTGGAGGAAAAATATCCAGGCTGGAACGACACCTGGGGCCAGTGCTGGGATGTGATCATCGACAACGTGGTGGACGGCAACATGGCATTGACCTACCCCGAGACCTTGCCCATGGTTTGCAATATGAGCAACCTGCCGATCAACTACACGCCCGGCAAGAAGTGGAACGTCAAGGATTTCCCGCTGGAGTACAAGGGCCGCCTCTATCACTTTGGCTCCGAACAGGATCGCTGGTGTTTTGAGCAGGAACCCGAGCGCTATGCCGGTCACCTGAGCCTGGTGGATCGCTTCCTGGCAGGAATGATTCAGCCCATGGACTTAGGTGGCGCGCTGCAGTACATGAATCTGGCCCCCGGCGAGATTGGTGACGACGCCCACAACTATGCCTGGGCTGAAATCTACAAGGCCATGCGCGCTGCCAAGAAGGCCAGCTAACGCGTGCTGACAGTGCCGGTAGCCAATCGCCGCCGGTTCAAAAAAACCAAATCAATACAGGAGAAGAACATGGCTTTGTTTCCCTTGAGTTCCAATTTTGAAGGCGACTTTGTGCTGCAGCTGCTGCCGGTCGACACCGAGAACACCATGGATGAGGTGGCTGCTGCTGCTGCTCACCATTCCGTCGGACGGCGCGTGCGCGCCCGTCCCGGTCACACGCTGCGTATCCGTCGTCAAGGAAGTACGGAGTTTTTGCCGCGCACCATGAAGGTGGCCGAAGCGGGTTTCAAGCCCACCGAAACCATAGAAATCATTTGGGAAGCGCCCAAAGGCTAAGGCCTTGCTCTCTGGAAAACCGATATGACGTTCAAAAAAGTATGCACCCGTGATGACCTTTGGGAGGGTGAGATGGAGTCCTTCGAAGTCAACGGCCAGGAGATCCTGCTGGTCTGCGCCGAGGGCGGCACCTTCAAGGCATTTCAAGGGGTCTGCCCCCACCAGGATATTCCTCTGGTGGAAGGCAAGTTTGACGGCAAGACCGTGATTTGTCGTGCCCATCTCTGGCAGTTTGACGCCTGCACCGGCAAGGGTATCAACCCGTCTGACTGCGCCTTGGCCGAATACCCGGTGCGCATGGATGGCGAGGACATTCTGGTCAACACCGATGGCGTAGTGCCGCTTTTTGCGCACACCTAGACCCAGCAACAACAAGGAGACAAAAATGGAAATCAGTAATAAGTCGATCAATAAACATGGCAACAACCGGGTAGGCCCGGTGATGCGTGCAGGGGAACTGGCGAGTGCAGTGATCGAGGCCGCCCGCGAAGACAACCCGGGGCGCGAAATACGCGTCGACGACAAACGCGCCTACCTGCGCATAGACACCGACGACGAAATGATTCTGCGCCGCGAGACGATTGAAATCGCGCTCGGGCGACCCTTCAAGATGAATGATCTGGAAGTGGATCTGAGCTCGTTTGCCGGACGCATCGAGACCTTGCCGGACCAGGTGCGCTTCTACTTTACCAAGCACATCTAAACATCTCTAAACATCTCTAAACAATATCCAGCACCAGCCTGTGGCTGGTCACATCGAACGAAAGAGGAGACAGACCATGTCAGAAGTTCAAGTACTCAAACCGCTCAAAACCTGGAGTCATCTGGCGGCCCGCCGCCGCAAACCCAGCGAATACGAAATCGTTAGCGCCAACCTGCACTACAACGATAAGAATGCCATGTCGCCGTGGGAGCTGGACCCCGAACTGGCGATGAACCGCTGGTACAAAACCAATACCTTTGGCAGCCCACTCAAGCACGATGACTGGAACGCCTTTCGCGATCCGGAAGAGGTGGTCTATCGCAGCTACAACATGATGCAGGACGGGCAGGAAAACTATGTGCACGGCTTGTTTGACCAGTTCAACAGCCGCGAACACGACCTCTC
>CAIQEX010000389.1 GCA_903870955.1 uncultured beta proteobacterium | reverse complement strand
CCGGATCGAAGCGCATGCCTCACAGGCACCGGGCAAATGGCGGGTAGTCGGCAATTTGCCGTACAACATTTCCACGCCCATTCTGTTTCATTTGCTCGACTACGTGGATTGCATTGAAGACCAGCACTTCATGCTGCAAAAAGAGGTCATCGATCGCATGGTGGCGTCGCCAAGCACGGCGGCGTATGGCCGCCTGAGTGTCATGTTGCAGTGGCGTTACGCCATGGAAGATGTTCTTTTTGTGCCGCCCGAAAGCTTTGACCCACCACCACGCGTTGACAGTGCCGTCGTGCGTATGGTGCCTCACGTGGAGCCAGCCGCTGTCGATGTGCGCCTGCTCAGCGAGTTGGTACAGGTTGCCTTCAGCCAGCGTCGAAAAATCATGCGGCACACGCTGGGTCGCTGGCTGGAAGTCAGGAACTTTGCAGGCCATTTTGATGTGCAGCGGCGGGCCGAAGAGGTTCCGGTGAACGAATACACGGATTTGGCTTTGCAACTCGCCTAGTTTTCTTCCAAGCTGTTTTATGATGTTGCACGCGGTTCGCCGCGGCGAACATCATTTACTGAGAGGAGATTTCATGAAGAAGCTGTTTTTGGCGCTCATGCTCGGTGGTTTGGCAGTTTTTCTGGGCGGCACCTCATCCACTGCGCAGGCCCAGACTGCGACCTACAACTTCTCTCCGGTAAACCAGTTCGACATCAACCTCACAGCGGCCTACTGGAACCCCATCATTGCCTATGTGTCCGAAAAGAGTGGTGTCAAACTCAATTTGAAAATAGGGCGCACTTCGGCTGACACCACCAGTTATGTTCTAGCCAAAGAGGTTGAGTTTGTCTTCAGCAACCACCTTTTCAGCCCCGAACGTGAGCAACTGGGTTGGAAGGTTTTTGGGCGTCGAAATACGCCGCCCCTGCAGGGCCAGATCGTGGTTCCTGTGGACTCCCCGATTACCGATATTGCGCAACTCAAAGGCCAGGAAGTAGCCTTTGCCGGGCCTGAGGCCTTTGTTGTTTACAAGGTGCCTTACGCTTACCTGCTGTCCAAAAACATTGACGTCAAGGTCGTGTTCGCCGGCAATCAGAATGCTGCATTTGCACAACTGTTTGCTGGCAAGGTGGTGGCAAGTGGTGCCAACTCGCAACTGGTGGACGGGTACACCCGGCGCGAGAACAAGAAGTTCCGGGTGCTATGGAGTTCGGAGCAGTTTCAGGATCTGGCGCTCATGGTTTCGAGCAAGGTTCCGGAGTCTGATGCCCACAAGGTAGCCAGTGCATTTATCGATATGTACAAAGACCCCAAAGGGCGGGACATCCTGCATCAGGCGTCCAAGGAGGTGGGTCTTCCCAATGACGCTTATTTTGTTGCCGCAGGTGCCGCAGATTACGCGGCCTATAAGCGCTTTTACCAAAGCGCACCGGTTTCTCTGCACTGAAATACCCGTCTTCCACGATGCAGCTTTTGCAGCGCCTGTTACCCCAATCTCTGGTTGGGCGGGTGTTTTCCTTGTACGTGGCCACGCTTTTGTTATTTGTGGGAGCGGGGTTGGGGCTTTTTTATCGCTACCAGTTCACTCAGCATATTGACGAGGAATTGCTGGCTGGCGAAATGATGATGAATGTCGCCGCGCAGACCGTGGGTGACAGCGCGGTCATTGGCGACTACGACACCATTTCCAAAACACTGCAGCGGGCCATTTCGCAGTCCAAGTTTGATAAAGCACAGTTCATCGACACCAATGGTGGAGTCATAACGGCCACCAACCAGGCCAAAATCCCGATGGCGCCGCCCGCTTGGCTGTTGCAACTCGTGCAGGATCGCCTGTTTGATATCAACCACAACATCCAGGTTGGCGGTAAAGACTATGGCGTATTGCGCTTGAGCTTTGCCGAGGATGAAGTCGCCTCCGAACTTTGGAGCGTTGCCGTCTTTGCACTGCTGTTGGCGCTGGTGGCCGTGTTTGCGGGGATTCTGCTGATTCGTATTCCGTTGCAGCGCTGGCTGGGAAATTTTGACCGCGTGCGGGCGCGGGAAAGCGAAATTCTGGCCGGAAGCATCGATATCAATGCCTTGCTGGACGCCGATGCTCCAGCAGAAATCCGCCATACCTTTGACATTATCAGCCGGGCTGCGGGTCGTCTTTCCAGTCAGCGTGAGGAAGCTGCCGTCACGTTGAACGCGATTTCGGACGGAGTCTTGCGAACCGATACGAACTTCACTTTGGTGTATTGCAATCCGGCAGCGGAGGAACTGCTGGGTGTGCAGGCACAGGCGCTGATCGGCCAAAACGCCCAATCCCTGTTGCCCAGCGCATTTAGCAGTCCGCAGGACACGCTGGATTGGAAAGTACGTCGAATCGAGTTGACAGGTCCGGGGGGCAGCAACATGACGCTGGACACCACCTTGTCGACCATCATCACGTCCAATCAAGTCACCACCGGTCATGTATTGACCTTTCGTGACGTGTCACGCCAGCACGCGCTGGATCAGCAACTGCGCAGCGAACTGGAGACACGCCAGCGGGCGCTGGAGTCTCTGCGCCGCGTATTGAATAGCCTGCAGTTAGAGCCCCAATCAGAAACCATGCCGCTGGACGTCGATGACCTGGACCTGCTGATTAACCGGGTGGTTGCGTTGATTGGTGAGCGTGAGTTGGGACGCCGTGCGCTGAACAACCAAAAGTTCGCGTTGGATCAGCATGCCATTGTCAGCATGACCGATTTGCAGGGCAATATCACCTACGCCAACGGCAAGTTCAGCGAAATCAGTGGCTACACCCGCGCCGAGTTGATGGGCCAGAACCATCGGATTGTTAATTCCGGCGTGCACTCGAAGGTCTTTTTTGAAGGCATGTGGAGGGACATTTCGCAGGGCAAAGTCTGGCACGGCGAAATATGCAACCGCAGCCATGGGGGGGGACTTTATTGGGTCGACGCCACCATCGTGCCTTTGATGGGCGCAGATGGCATGCCTGAACAATATATCGCCATACGAACAGACATCACGGTACGCAAGACCATAGAGGCGGAGTTGGCCGAGCAACTGCGCTTTGTTGAGGTGCTGCTGGAGGCCACGCCAACCGCCATTTATCTAAAGGATAGACAGGGTCGCTATCTGCGCTTCAACAAGGCCTTTGAAGCCTTGTTCGGTATTCAGCGCAACGATTGGATCGGCAAGACGGTTTTCGAATTGGTGCCTGGAGAAGTCGGCAGCATGATGGACGCCAAGGACAAAGCGCTTTTTGCCAGCAATTCCATTCAAAGCTATGAGGCGGAGTTCCGCAACCGTACCACGGGTGAAGTTCGCGAGGGGCTCTATTGGAAGGCACCGTTGACCGATGCCCGGGGTGAAGTTTCTGGTCTGGTGGGCACCATTCTGGATATTACCGATAAGAACCGCATCGAGCAGGAACTGCGTGAAGCCAAGCGAAATGCCGAGGCTGCAAGCCAGGCCAAGAGTGATTTCCTGGCGAATATGAGCCACGAAATCCGGACCCCCATGAATGGCGTGATTGGCATGACCGATCTGGCGTTGGACCTGGAACAGAACCCGACACAGCGCGAGTATTTACGCATCGTCAAGAACTCGGCGCAGTCGCTGATGGTTATTCTGAATGACGTGCTGGACTTTTCCAAGATAGAGGCCGGCAAACTCAACATCGAGACCGTGCGTTTCCCTTTGGTCGAAACCATAGAAGAGTCCTTGAAGACCTTGCAGACGCGCGCCAGTCAGAAGGGGCTGGTTCTGGAAAGTTCTTTGCAGTCAGACTTGCCGGAAAATGTGCTGGGTGATCCCGTGCGGTTGCGCCAGATTTTGACAAATCTTTGCGACAACGCCATCAAGTTCACCAGTCAGGGGGGTGTTTACGTGGCCGTACGTTGTGCGCCGACCGAGGATGGGTACGCGTTGCATTTGTCGGTGCGGGACACAGGCATTGGCATTCCGCCTGACAAACAGCAGGGCGTCTTCGATGCGTTTAGCCAGGCCGACACTTCCACGACGCGGCGCTTTGGTGGAACCGGACTGGGGCTGACGATTTGTGCCCGTCTGGTGAGCTTAATGGGTGGGCGAATATGGCTTGAAAGTGCCGAGGGGCAAGGCAGCACGTTTCACTTCACCGTCCCTGTGAAAGGTGCGGTTGCGAATTCTGGTGCTGCTGCATCGCCCGCAGTGGTGTTGTCGCCAGAGCCCTCCCGTGCGCTCCAGGTTCTGTTGGTGGAAGATCATCCCATCAACCAGATATTGGCCACTACCTTGCTGAAAAAATGGGGCCATCAGGTTGTCCTGGCCAAGAATGGTCAGGAAGCCGTGGACTTGTTTGGCAGCCAAGTCTGGGACGTGATTCTGATGGACATGCAGATGCCCGTCATGGGCGGGCTTGAAGCGACCCGTTTAATCCGGCTGAAGGAAGGCACGGGAAAACGCACGCCGATCATCGCCATGACGGCCAATGCCATGGAATCGGACCGCCAAGCATGCCTGCAGGCAGGCATGGATGATCATCTGGCCAAGCCTTTCAACGCACCCGGTCTGCAAGCCATGCTGGAAGTGCATGTGTTGCAAAGCGGGAAGATTGCCAGCTGAAAGGCATAAAAAAAGCCCGTCACTGAGCAAGCCCCTCTCTTCCGGTGTTGCTTTTTTTAAAGCTTCCCGCGAAGAGCTGGAGCTGAAGTAGCCTGCGAATAAGTGGGCAAAAGAGGGGAGCCGCAAGGCTCCCTTCGTCATTGTGAATCGTAGTACAGCACATCCTTGTAGGT
>CAIQEX010000388.1 GCA_903870955.1 uncultured beta proteobacterium | reverse complement strand
ATTCTTGTCCAGACCGCTAAAGAACAGTTCAGCGGGGACATGTCACTTTGTTTTAAACTGACCTGCAGCCACTGGGTGAAAGCATGCCCAGCACTGGCCATTCCAATAAATCAGGTGTCAAGGGCTTTACGCGATGAATTCACACAGGTTAAGAGCATTCATTCCTGGCTACATCGCCCTGTCTGTGTGCCTGATTATCTGGATTCTGGTGGGATCGATTACGTCGTTTCGTGAAATCCGGGCCCGCAGTGATTTTGAACACCAAGTAACGGACCGGCTGGTCAATGATTTGGCAGAGACACGGGTTGAGGCTATTCAGGTGCAGCAGTACATCACTGATTCGGCCGCCACGGGTGAAAACGATGGCCTGGAAGATGCACTGAAATCGCTCAACCATGCGCAGAACCTGCTTGCCGATGTGGCCCAACTCGATGAAAAGCTCAAGGATGACGCGCAAAGCCTGGCTGCAGCTCTTACGCACTTGCATGAAACGGGCCTGCGCATGATTGAGGCCTATCGCCATTCGCAGGCGAGTGGCAACGTCATCATGAAAGCTCCCGATGGCTTTGACAACCAAACCGAGGAAATCGTGCGCCAGGTGGAGCAACTCAGCCGGCGCATCGAGACATTGCAAGTCAATGCCGTTGAAGCGCAATACGCCACGATAGACCATTCCATCAAGGTCATCGTTGCTCTTGGTGTGATCCTGTCCCTGCTGAGCGTCGGAGCGGGTGTTATTTTGTATCGCCAAATTTTTTCCGCTTTGGGCGAACGCGACCGTGCGCTGGACTCCTTGACTCAGGTGTTGTCCGAGATGCTACCGGCACCTGGTTTGGAATCGGAAAAGGAAAGCCGCGACGTAGCCTGGCTTTCGAAAACTATCGTCAAGCTGATTCAGGAGCGTGAGCTAAGCCGTGTCGCTCTACAAAAAGCCAAAGAGGCAGCCGAGTCTTCCAACCGGGCAAAGAGTGAATTTTTGGCCAACATGAGCCATGAAATCCGTACCCCGATGAACGGCGTCATCGGAATGACCGAACTCGCCACCAATATCGCTACAGATCCAGTTTTGATAAAGTACCTTTCGACTATCAAATCATCTGCCGTCGCCTTGATGGTGATCCTTAACGAAATATTGGACTTCTCCAAAATTGAAGCCCAGCAGATGAAGTTGGAACAGGTCAGTTTTGACCTGCGCAGCCTGGTTGAAGAAACCTTACAAG
This sequence comes from uncultured beta proteobacterium, assembly GCA_903870955.1. GTDB lineage: Bacteria > Pseudomonadota > Gammaproteobacteria > Burkholderiales > Burkholderiaceae_C > Allorhodoferax. The sequence goes on along the minus strand of CAIQEX010000388.1, from coordinate 1,808 downwards.
GCATTGATGCGCGCGTACAAGTCAAGGGTCTGAAATTGATATGGCCAAACGCGCAACTCTTTCCCGCCCAACTATTGGGCGATCCCGGTCGCATACGGCAGGTACTGATTAATTTGTGCGACAACGCGATCAAATTCACCAGCGCCGGCAGCATCAGTGTGGACATATCCTGCAATGCGGTATCGGGCAAGGAATTTGACGTGAACTTTTCCGTATCCGACACCGGGATTGGCATTTCACTGGAGAAGCAGGAGATCATTTTTGACGCGTTCAGCCAGGCCGATGCGTCCACGACCAGGAAGTTCGGTGGCACGGGCTTGGGTCTGAGCATTTGTTCTCGACTGGTTGAGTTGATGGGCGGAAAAATCGAACTCATCAGTCAACCGGGCGTGGGCAGTACGTTCTTTTTCACTCTGCGGCTACCCACAGCAGGATCCTCGCCTTTTTCCAATTCCAATGTTCAGGACCTGCATGACGAAGACTCTTTAGCCTCCATGCCACCTGATGAGGCTTATCCGATGCCCAGCCTGAAGATACTGCTCGTCGAAGACCACCCGGTAAATCAATTGGTGGCCAGCACCATGCTGAGCAATTGGGGACACGAAGTAACACTGGCCGACAATGGACAGGTGGCGGTCGAAATGTTTGCCAACGCCCGCTTTGACATCGTGTTGATGGACATACAGATGCCGGTAATGGGTGGTTTGGAGGCCGCAACCCGCATTCGGGCTTTAGAAAAAGCCGGGGAACACGTTCCCATCATTGCAGTCTCGGCTAATGTCCTGGAAACGGACCGTGAAGCCGCGCGAGTCGCAGGCATGGACGACCACTTGTCCAAACCCTTCAGTGGCAAATCGCTGAAGCGATTGCTGTTGCTCCATTGTCCCAGCGCCTCCTCGCACTGAGCACAAGGTAGGTCCCAGACTCGGATTAAAAGAAAAAACGACCGCACATGAATAAATTGATAAAAGCGGTAATTTGTCACAACTATCAAATTTTCATCTCGGCAAAAGGCGTGCGACCTCGACGCACTTCCCGATAATTGCGTCCATAAGTTAATCGCCACGGGGGCGACAAAACGTTGGATGAGCATTTATTTGGGGATCGCCATGATTGAAAACCTGAGCACGCTGATTGGAATGCTGGTGAGCAGCGGCCAACAGAACCAAGACATTTCCTATATTCCATCGCCGATAGCGGTTGAATTGAGCACCGACGAAGCGTGGCAGGATTTTCAGGAATCGACCCGCTCTTACGACATGGAATACGCCACAACCATGTGCGGCACGCTCTAAGGCGAACAAACTAAAAGCACAATTCATGTAAGGCTGGTGGCAATGCGCGCAAAATTAGGGCATGCACGGTCTTTTTAACTTCTTCACTTCGGTGCTGCGCGGTGCGCTGAAGTTGGCGCTCTTCCTGTTCGCGGGCGCCATGATCACAAGCGTTTTACTGGCTGGAGTTGCGGTCGCCTTGCTGGCGCTGATTCTGGCTTTGGTGACCGGGCGCAAGCCCAATTCCTGGCAAACCTTCATGCAGTTCCGCCAAACCTCCCAGCGATTCAAGTCTGGCGTGTGGACCCATTCAAAAGCCAGTTCAAACCAAAGCGCTTCGGACGTGGTGGATGTGCAGGCGCGTGAAGTGGTTCATGCACTGGACGACCAAAGATAGCTGCTTTTCCCCCTCCTGTTTAGTCGCAAACGGTCGATATAGAAGGTGACATGACCTACCAAGGCTCACCCTATGACCACCACATTTTTGCGTGCACGGCCGGCAGAACTTGAAGTGCTGCTGTGGACCGGGCAGTT
>CAIQEX010000387.1 GCA_903870955.1 uncultured beta proteobacterium | reverse complement strand
AGTTCCCGGCGCGCCGCGCCGCGTTGGGACACGACCCTGGTTTGAATCAGTTTGCTTCGGTCGTAGCGGAGCACAATCAGTTTGCCGTTGCTGTTGGCTGCCTGTACCAGGTTGCCCTCTGCGTCATAGCGAAACGAGGTGCTTTGCTGGTTCTCCAGCACCCGGACGAGCTTGTCGCTGCGCTTGTCGTAGACATACTCGACGAAGCCGCCACTGCTGTTGGCCTTGCGGATCACGCGGCCCTTGTCGTCGAATTTGGTTTCCACGGCATTGCTGCCATCGCCCTGCGCCACGCGGCTGGGTTGTGTGACGCCGGTGGCACCGGTCTGGTTCTGGTATTCGTATTCCTTGGTGCGGGTGCTACCGGATGCGGACACATCGGTACGCGTGGTCCAGTAGTGGTTGGCGTCCTGGGGGTCGGTGTGGTAGACGTAGGTTTGCTGGTCGCCACTGCGCTCGGTGAAGGCGTCTGCCATGCCATTGAAGCGGGGCGAATAAGAGATGAACAGGCTGCTATCGTCCACATAGGTCACGCGTGTCAGGTTGTGCTGGTTGTCGTAGGCATAGCGGTAGGTGTTGCCGTCTGACTCTTCGTTGCGCACTAGGTCGTCACCGAGGTAGTCGTACTTCGACGACTTGTCGCCCGTCGTCACGCTGGCCACATGGCCGCTTATGGCCCTGGTCAGCTCGAACTTTTGCCCCAAGGTGTCACGGATTTCGGATACAGAGTCTCCGCTATAGGCGACCGAAACGGCATAGCCGCTCGCCAGGGCATGGCGCACCAAATGGCCCTCGTGGTCAAAGGTGTCGGTGGCCTGCTCAGTGTCCCCGAACAGATTGCAGTCCTGGCGGCTATAGCCTTCGGGGACGCGGGTCAGCGTTCCGCGCCCACAGTCATCCTCCAGCTCCGATCCCGCCAGCAACTCGGATGTGATGTGGTATTTCAGCGTCGTGGTCAAACGCAGTTCCTCGTCCTTGAGCAGCTTGGCGGCCAGTGCCTGGCCTTCGGCGTCCGACAGCTTGTCCTGTAGGCTCGCCGCAGCCACGATGCGCTGCACACCGGCCTGGACGACCGTCGCGTCCCGGGTGCGGTAGTAGCTGGCCCGTCCGTTGCCGTTTTCCTTGATGACCGCCGAGCCGTCGGGCAGAACGATGAGTTGGGTCTCGTATTTGGAACCCCATCCATAGCCAAACCAACCGATTTCAGTGGATTTGGAGTTGTAGGTACGCGTGATTTCAAGCGAATGCCCTTCGCGCGTTAGCACCATGTCGTTGTAGGTGATGTAGAAGTTTCCGTTTTTCGGATTCACGCCGGTCGCCGCCAGCAGAGGCAAGGCCAGCAGCGCCGTCAGCAGTATTTTTCGCTTCATATGTTTTCCCTATGTATTGGTTCGCAAAAGAACCATCCGGCACACAAGTCCTTCAAATGCTGAAGGCCACCAGAGCTGCTTAGTGACGCGCCCGCAGCCAGAACGTCAGAAATTGCAGAACTGTCGCTATCGGATCTCGCTCCAACAGCCGGACGGCTCATTCCATTGCAGACGACGTATGGGGTCTTCCCATACATTGCTCTGCGCGCCCCTGGCTACTTGGGAAAAGTCTTGTCGTAGTTGGATTGGATTTCTGCGGCGGCCTTGGTATTGCCTGACTCTTTCATCTTGCCGATGATTTCCAGCCAGGGCCCACGGCTGCTGGGGCCGAGTTCCACGACATTGGGGCGCACGGCCTTATCGGTAGAGGGTGGCTCATCCGTGTTGCCACGAATACCGCCAACAGTACCGTCCGAATAGCAGTAGGTATAAATACCCTGCTTGTAGCACCTTTGCGTGGCGGAAGCAGTGAGCGGCAAAGCTGCAGAACACAGGGCCAAAGCGGCCAATACGATCGATTTACGTTGCATGAATAATTTCTCCATTCTGATATTCATAAGTACTAAAAAACCTCTATCACCTGTCACCCGTTCTGGGCTGACTCATCTGGTGCCGGCTGATTTCAGTGGCACCTGCACAAACGCTATTTCACGGTCGGGTTGACCACCTTTCCCATGACCACCGGTACCGCGCTGGCGCGGTGAACTATGGCAAACAAAAAGGGCCGGTTGATCACACAGTTGGGCGTTACCTGCGGGCTCTTGAAGGCCTTGCTCACGGCAACCACCGCAGTGGCAGCCACTGCTTCGCCACCGCTTTCGTCGATGGTGATGCCGGCGGCTTGGTACACATCGTCCAGCACCAGTTCTTTGCCTTTGGCTCCCAACATCGGTGTGAAGTCAGCCAGATTGCCAAACACCGTGTGCATCCCCAATCCCTGCAACAGGGGCTTGAGTGACACGGACTTCGGCTCAATGGAAAACTTGGGCAACGCAACCAGGCAGGTTGCTGGTTTGATTTGCGCCAACCACTGCACCATGTCGTTGCCGGAGAGATCGATCTCCATGGCATTGAGTGTGTGGCCTTCGGGAGGCATGGCAAGCAGAAGGCTGTATTCGTCCCCGGCAAAGGGCAATTCCAGCACCGACACGTTACCCACCTCGCCTGCGCGCACCGCAAGGGTTCGCTGCATGGTTGGTACATCTTGCGATACCTTGGGCGCGATGAAAAAGGGCCTGGAACTAGTCAGCTTGGCATCGAAAGGCTGCTGCCACAGGCCTTTAAAGTGGACCGCATTGGTGAGTACAAAACGGGTTTGTCCGGACAAAGCACCACCGGACAGGAGTTCTGCAATGCGGCCATCGGTTTGCCTGGAAGCCCATGCGTTGATGGCTTTGCGTGCGACCTCGGTTTTTGAGAAATCGATGGTGCTGCCCTCACTTGTGAAACGGCTTTGCACTACCTTGGCATACACCGGCTCCACCTGCGCGGCAATAGCCTTGTCCACCCAAACCCGGTTTGCCATAACAAGAGGCCCTCCGACTTTTGGCGTGAGCTTGGTCAGCAAGGCGGGGTAGTCGCGCGAAAACACACGGTCCACCGAAGGTGCACCAGACAGTAACAAGGCGATTTCGCGGGCCGACTCGCCAGCAGATCCAGCATGGGTCAGTCCCAGGCCGTTGGCCAGCGATAAGGACGAAATCACCTCATTGCTTTGAGCCTGTCCCTTTTGTGCGCTCTGCGCGCGCAGCATAGCCAGGCCCAGGTCCGACAGTGAACTGGCCAAAGCCTGCTCGCTGGTGGCAGAAAGCACGGGCGGTGTTTGCGCAGTTGCAGCCACCACGGTCTCCGCTGGAGTCTCGACGGCGCTGTCAAGCACCATGTCCTTATTGACAACTATTTGGGCAGCCGGTTTGTCTGACCCCGAGGCCTGCTGCCCGGTTTCCGGCACCGCCTGCACCGTTTGGGCGTAACCAGGTGCCACGGCAGCGACCAGCGTCAGCAGCACTAGCGAGGCGGTGTGTTTCAATTTGCGATCCAGCAGCATGGCGTGTCTAAAGGTGGGTGTCAGCTGGTCCACTTACTGCACTTCGTCAAAGCTGACGACGGTGCTCACACCGTAGCGTCCACTGCCTGGCACATCGGCACCAGTGGCCACCGCGAGCAGATTCTTGGCGGCAGCCGACGTGGCTTCTACTGTGGAGAACGGACCCGACTTGCCCATGGTTGCGCCAAACGACTTGGGTGTGGGCGACATGTATGCCATCACATAGCCACGCCCGACCGGACCCATGGCCTGCAGTGCCCAGCCGTTGCGGGGAAAGTTCTGGGTACCGGCAGGTATGTAGTTGTTTTTGTCAAGGTCGTTGGGGAAGATGGAGTCGAAGGTCGTTCCATCCGAGCCCACGTGCAGCAAATACAGGTAGCCGGCCTGCTGGTTAGTGACTGAAAAGTCCAATTTATCTTTGCCCCCGATGCTCAAGCGCTGCTTGCCCAGGTTCAGTGTCAGTTGCAACTTGGGATCGGCTGCAGCGCGTATCGACTCCAGTGTGGCCGAGGGATTTACCCGCGTGCTGGTGCTGGCGTCCGCCAGATTGAATAACACCGGAAGGTTGCCGTTGCCCACCATGGTGATGGTCTGATTGGCACCCACCTCGGTTATGTAACGCCGCGAACATTGCAGCAGCTCTTCACCGTTGACCAAACCATCACCGCTGCTGTCGGCACTGCGTTGCGTAATGCAACGCACCCAGCCAAGCGTGGCATAGCTTCCGTCTCTGGAGGCACCCGCCACTTCGCGTTCCGACGAAGCGGCCAGGTACAGAACCTGGGCGCCGTTCTTGGCGCTCACCGCAGTCAGGTTGCGAGCCATCTTGTTGACGGCCTCGCCACACTGGTAGGCGCCGGCTGTGCCGGAGCCTTTCACCTGGCCCTTGAATACCTTGGCTACACTTTTCCCCAAGGCCTTGCTCTGGCCCACGCCGCCGGAAAAGCATGAGTCATTGAGCATGACGATCTGGCTGGCCTTGCGGCCCAGAGCCTCCAGGTTGTCCTGCAGCTCGCGGCCGTAATACATGTCGGCGTCATAAGGAACCATGGCTTCGGTGCACTTGCCGCCCTCGCCGTCGGTCTGGTAGCCGTGGCCCGAGTAGTAAAGAAAAACCTTATCGCCGTCCTTGATCTTGGCTGTCAGCTGGCTGATCGCTGAGCGCATGCCGTCATGGGTCAACTGGCTGTTGCTGAACTCCAGGATATTGTCGCTAGCCACACCCATGGCCTTGGCAATTTTCTTGGCGTTCATGGCGTCCAAGTCAATGCCAGGCAGGTTGTTTGCAGGTTGCTGGTACTGGCCTATCCACATGATGAGGGCATGGTTTTCGGCCTGGGCGGCACCTGCTGCCAACAAGCCCAAGAGACTCGCGCAAAGTATTTTTTTCATGTGGATTTTTTCCCGCGATGGATGTTTGAGGCCGGATGCCGGCGCCTTAGTTGTGGCTGATGCGCACGGTGGTGACGAGGCCCTTGTCGCCGGCACCCAACAAGTAGGTGTCACTACGGGTGTTTTGCACATCCAGACGGATGTCCTTGTCCTTACCTTTGCTTCCCAGCCACTCGCCCAGCCAGCTGACGACGCCGGTGGACTGCGCCGGCTCCAGCACGATGTGCAGTTGGTCGGTGCCCTTCATGCCTACCAGGCGCATGGTCGGCGAGATGATTTCCAGCCCGCGGCTGACGTCGCCGCGCCACAGCGGCTCGGTCACCAGCTCGCCATTGGGCTTGGTGTTGTAGAGCGCCACTTTGCCTTCGCGCGAGGCCAGCATTTTCACGCGGAAGCGGTCGCCGCTATTGAACACGGTGTTGGTGGGACGCGGCTTAAGCATTCCATTGCCCGACTCCAGCAACAGTCGCACCACCATGGCATCTCCATTGGCGTTGATGTTGCTCACGGCATTGATGGCGGGTGCGGCCGCCGGGGCTGCCATGGCGGTAGGCGCATGGATGCGGTCCAGCACAATGTCCTTTACCGGCGCGGCGTGAACGGTCGCTGCAAAAATGGCCGTAACACAGGCCAGTATGACCATGGAGACGCGCAGGAAGCGGGGGGTGGTGATTTTCATGGAAGCTCTCAGGTGGATGATCGGGTGGTAGACGGGTCGCTCTGCAACCCAAGACGCGGCGGGTTGGAAATCGTCAGATCGGGGTTTACAGGTTTCATGGTCTTGCGGGTCTGGGCAGCACCCGCAGTTCAGTGCGTACATACGAAAACCGCCCCTTGTGGGCTTGAAGCAGTGCTTCAAGCTCGGTCAGCCGGGGTGACTCCGCCGAAAGATCGTTAACGCCGGACCAGCTGAGCAAATCGGGGCCCGGCTGGTCAAAGGCAAACAGCATCTGTACGTCCATGCCCAGCGGCTCGGTGACGGTTACCGGGTCATGGGGGCCGGAGCCAACGCTTAGTACCCGACCTGCCGACACCGTTGCCAACTCGTTACTGCGAAACGGATACAGCACCGAAACCTTGCCCAGCGAATCGGCATTGACGATCAATATCTTGGCCTCCCGGTCTGGCCGCACCGAAAACTGCAGAATGTCACCAACGAGGAAGTTGCCGCCCATGTAGGAGGGCGAAATTTCTGCAGTCAGGGCTGCACGCCGGTTCTTTCTGGCCACTAGGTCCAGGCGCTGCGTCCACACCAGCTGCTGCAGCTGGCCCAGCAATGCGCCTCGGTCGGCCTGGTCAAATTCGCTAACCAGGTCGCCGGCGGCGCCCCACAGCTGAAGGTGCCCACGCGAAATGGCGATGCGGTAATCCGGCTTCTGCTCGGACCATTCCAGAAGCGGCAGCTGCTGCAGACTGCCACGCAGTGCGCTTGACAGCGCGGTGGCATCGACTCTGAGCTTGGGAGCCTCGGACACAAACTGCGGCTTGGCCATCTCACCTCCCATCAACAGTGGCCGGTTACCCACGCCGCTCTCGTCTTCCAGTACCGAGGGCAGGCGCTGGGGCGTGTGGCCATAGCCGCGCTGCGCCATGAACTGGCCCACGGCCTGGTGCACCTCGTTGAGGCTGACCTTGCCGTCGCCGTCAAAATCGGCTGCCAGCTTGCCTTGCAGCACGCGCAGCAGCGCATCGGTGAGCGTGCCATGGGGGCGCCCATCCACCGTGGGGTAAATCGCCAGCGATTCCCGTGCAATGTCCTTGGCCGTCTCGCCTTCGGCTGCCGCCGCTAGGAAAGCCACATTGCGGTAGGGGAAAGGCTTGCTGCCGGTCTGCAGTGCGGTCGCCTGAACGCGCATCTTCAGGTACTGGTCCATCTCGCCTTTGACCAGTCGGGGGATGCTGCGCGAGCGCAGGGCACCTTGGCCGCTGGCGATTGAGCGCACCACCGTGGCCGAGTAGCAGGAGTCCGATACCACCCAGAGCTTGCGGCCGCCCTGGTCCAGCATCTCAAATATCGGGCGCAAATCGACGCTGCCCACCACCAGTGTGTCCAGCGGGTTGGAACCGTAGGGGTTGGCATCATAGGAGGCAAAGGCGCCGCTGCCGTCCGGGACAGCCAGGCCCAAGTTGGGGTCCAGCGCACTGGTGCCGTGGCCCGAAAAATATATAAATATCTCGTCGCCTGCGCGGCTCTTCAGCATCAGGCCCTTGAGACCAGCAAGAATAGCCTTCTTGCTGGCTTGCGCACCCACCAAGGTGCTGATGTTCTGCGGTGCATAGCCCCAGGACGTGAGCAGTGTGCTTCTGAGTGCCGCAACGTCTTCGGCCGGACCTTCCAAAGGCGGCAGCTCCCGGCTT
>CAIQEX010000386.1 GCA_903870955.1 uncultured beta proteobacterium | reverse complement strand
GGGCACAAAGGCCACGCCCTTGTCGACCGCATGCGGCAGCAACTTCACCGCGTCCATGCCCGCTGGCAATCGCGCCCACAGGAACATGCCACCAAGCGGCGTGTTCCAGGTCAGCGATTGCTCGGGTTGCGCCGCGGCATCGGGAAAGTGCTGGGCCAAGGCCTGCAACATGGCGTCGCGCTGGCTCTTGTACAGCGCGCGGATTGTGGGCACATGGCGTGCCAGAAAACCGTCTTGCGACACTTCGTAAATCAAGCGCTGGTTAAAGCCCGGGCTGTGCAAGTCGGCCGCTTGTTTGGCTTGCAAGAGCTTCGGGTACACCGCAGACGGCGCCACGATAAAGCCCATGCGCAGGCCCGGTGCCAGCACCTTGGAAAACGAGCCCAGGTAGATGCCACCATCGGGATTGCGTGCGGTCAGCGAGGGCGGCGGCGGTGTGTCAAACCACAGGTCGCCATAGGGGTTGTCTTCCATCAGCGGCAAACCCAGTTCGGCAGCGGTGTTGCTGAGTGCCGCCCGACCGGCTTCGCTCATGGTGCGGCCGGTGGGGTTCTGGAAGTTGGGCAGCACGTACAAAAAGCGTGCGTCGTGGCCCTGGGCCTTGGCACGCAGGTCGTCCACGTCAATGCCCTCATCGTGACTCGCCACGCTCACCACTTCCGGCTCCATGGGCACGAAGGCCATCACCGCGCCCAGGTAGGTGGGCGACTCCACCAGGGCCCGGCTGCCCTTGTCCAACAGCACCTTGGCCACCAGGTCCAGGCCCTGTTGTGAGCCGGTGGTGATCAGCACGCTGCCGGGGTTCACATCCCAGTGCTGGCCCTGTGCCTTGGCCTGTTCGGTGAGCATGGCGGCCACCATTTCGCGCAGCGGTGCGTAGCCTTCACTGGCGGCATATTGCAAGGCACCGGCCGGGTCGTCGCGCAGCACCTTGGCGCAAGCGGCTTCAAACTCGGCGACCGGAAATGTTTTGGACGAGGGCAGGCCACCGGCAAAGCTGATGATGCCGGGGCGCTCGGTGACCTTGAGAATCTCGCGGATCACGGAAGGGTTCATCTTGGCGGCGCGTTCGGCCAGGGTCCAGTGGGGTGTGCTCATGGTGTTGCCTAGTTGGAGTTATTGGGTGCGGGGGTGCGGCTGTTGGGTGTGATGTGCGCGAGATTGCCGTCGCCGTAAGAGCGGATCACCTCGGAGATGACGATGTGAAAACCTTTGTACCAGCGCTGGTAGTCGCGCTTGGCTTCCAGGTGCTGCGGGTTTTGCGAAAAGGCTTTTAGCGAATCCAGGTCGGCCCAATAGTAGGTGGCGTTGAAGCGCTTGCCGTCTTCCGATTGCCAGGTCTCGCGCCCCAGAAAGCCGGGGTTGCCGGCGGCGGCAGCTTCGATTTGCGCGTCCAGCGCGTGGAAGCGTTCGTCGTAGGTGCCGGGCTCAAAAATGAAGGCGGCGGAAAACATTTTTACTGGTGTAGTCATGTCATCAGCATCGGATACAGCGAGGCAACCAGCGCCAGGGCCATGGTGTTGTTGAAGATGCGCAGCATAAACGGGTCTTGTAAAAACTTGCGCATGCTGCTGCCAAAAGCCGCCCAGGACCCAACACAGGGGAGACCCAGCAAGGTGAACAGGCAGGCCAATAGCAGCACCTGCATCGCCGACGCCTCCACGGGCAAGTAAGCCGTCATGGCGGTCATGCACATGACCCAGGCCTTGGGGTTGACCCACTGAAAGGCTGCAGCGCCCCAAAAGCCCAGCGGTTGGTTTTTGCCGGCCACTTCACCTGGCGCCACGCGGGAGGTGGCCAGCTTCCAGGCCAGCCACAGCATGTAGGCACCGCCCACATAGCGCAGGCACTCCAGCACGATGGGGTACTTGCCCAGCACGCCATGCAGGCCCAGGCCCACCAGCATTTGCATCAAACCAAAACCGATGCAAATGCCCAGCAGGTGTGGCAGCGTGCGTTGCAGGCCGAAGTTCACGCCCGAGGTGAGGATCATGGTGTTGTTTGGCCCGGGCGTAATCAGGCTGACCACGGCAAACAGGCTGGCAGCGAGCCAAAGTTCGGGGCTCATGGCGCAGCCTTGACGGGTGTTGCCACAGCACCCGTGGCCGGGGCCGCAGTGGTGGTGGGGCCAGATGCAAAGCGCTTGCCCAGGAACACCACGGCAACCACCGCCAGCGCAAAGCCCAGGGTAACGGGTTCCAGCGCTTCGCCGAGCAGCGGTACGGCCGCCAGGATGCTGAAAAAAGGTTGTAGCAACTGCACCTGGCTCACCCGCAACGCGCCACCCAGGGCCAGGCCACGGTACCAGGCGAAGAAACCGGCCCACATGGAAAAGATGCCGACATAGCCCAAGGCAAACCAGGAGGCCAGGTGGATTTCACCGGCAGGCCAGTTCAGCAAAGCACCCGGCACACTGAAGGGCAGGGCCATCACGCAGACCCAGCAGATCACGCGTTCAGCGCCCAGGGCGGGCGTCACCTGCGCGCCAAACACATAGCCCAAGGCAGCGAACAGAATGGCTCCGAGCAGTAGCAGGTCGGCCCATTCCAGCGCAAAGCCCTGGCTGTGCTGGTAAGCCCGCATCAAGGAAAAAGCCATGACCAGCACGGCGCCCAAACCGGCGCAGACCCAGAAGCCCAGGCGGGCGCGCTGGTGCAATACCCAGGCCGCCATGGCCGCGGTGGCGAGCGGCAACAACGCGGTGAACACAGCGGCATGGCCCGAGGTGACATGGCGCAGCGCCAGGCCCAGACACAGCGGAAATCCCACGGCATTGCCCAGCATGGCCAGAAAAAGCGGCTTGCGTTGCGCAGCGGTCGGAAAGGTCGAGCGGGTGACGCCCAAAAACACCAGCGACAGGCAACCCGCCAACGCCGCGCGGGCGAAGGTGATGAACCATGCCGACAGTTGCGGGTCTTGCGTGCTGCCGGTGGCCATGCGCGTCATGGGCAGAGTCACGGCAAAGATGGCCACACCCAAAAGGCCTAACCACATTCCTTTGGTTTCCTTTTTCATGTGCTGCATGG
>CAIQEX010000385.1 GCA_903870955.1 uncultured beta proteobacterium | reverse complement strand
TGGCGTCTGGCACGACGTGAGGCCTACGACAGCCTGTCTGCACTGGTTCAGGCCACACAGCGTTCACTTTCCGAGCCGCGCGCAGTGCGCCCGCCGCTGGAGCCGCTGGGTCGAATGCTGGCCTACAGCTACCAGCTGCAGGCGCAACTCACCACGGTCAAGACAATGCTGCTACAGCGGCGCGGTCAACTGGCCCATGCCCATATTGATGCTCCGCTCAAAAAGACGGCACTGGAATTGGGCACCATCCTGAGCCATGACACCAGCCTTCTGGCTGAGGCGGCACCCGCGTCCGCAGCATCCGGGCTCTTCGCCCTGCCAGATCCTTTTGAAAGTGACCTCTCGCCCTGGCTGCTGCGACGCTTGGACCTTGCAACCGGCATGGCCAAACAGCTTCGCCGCAACGTCGATCAAGTTTTGAGCGAAGTTAACCAAGCCAACGCAAAATAGCGCTTCATCGCACTGCGCCTTGCAAAACCATTTCCTTCCAAGCCATGTCTGTTTTATCCGCTGCCTACGATGCCACCGATGTCTACCTGGTTCTGGGTGATTCTTCAGATCAGACCCTGGTTGCCGACATGTTCAATCCGATCTTTGCCGGTTCTGGCGTAGACGCTTTGTTGTTGCCCGTTCCCGTGCCAGAGGAGCCCGCAAGCCTTGGCAATTTTGTCAGGACCGCCATGTTGGCGAAAAACATCAAGGGTTTTTGGGTTTCGCATGCACGCCAGTCCGCCGCCCTGCATGGGTTGGACCATTGCAGCAAATTGGCTCGCATGGCTGGCGCGGTGAACGCGATCCGCCGCAACGCAGATGGCAAGCTCGAGGGTGCGCTGTTTGACGGAGTTGGCTTTATCGCCTCGCTGATCTATTTTGGAATTTCCTACGCCGACAAACGGGTACTCATCCTGGGGGGCGGTGGCGCCGCGGCGTCCATTGCTGCGTCATTGGCACGGCCCGAAGACGCGGTGTGTGCCGCGGAAATTGCGATTTATGACGACACTTCGGGCCCGGCGCTGGCGGCGGCACAGCGCATTGCATCGGCGACTGGCACCCCCGTCCATGTGGTGGGCAGCAATGACCCGGCCGGGTTTGACCTGGTGGTGAATGCCTCATCGCTGGGCCAGCTTCCTGCAGACCCGCTGCCTTGCGACGTCTCGCGCATGGAGGCCCATGCCTGCGTGCTGGACACGGTCATGCAAAACCAACCCACGGCGCTGCTTCGCGCTTCCCGAGCGCGCGGGTTGCAGGCACAACCGGGTTTCGAGATGCGGGTCCAGCAAGCCCACTTGTACCTTGACTTCTTTGGCTTCACGAATGCGGCGGGCATGCTTCGACGCGATGCCAGCGCGCTGCGTCAGCAGATTTATCCGCAAGCCCTGCAACACGAAATTCACCCGCAACTGCCCTCAGACAGCCAATTCTCACCGTTCACTTTTTCTTCGCTTTCTTGAGGCAGGCTCGGGCCAAACGCCGCGATCCGGTCCTGCCCTACACTTGGGCGAACAGTGAAAAAGGACATCACCCCCATGGATACTCAGGAGGCTTACGCGGAGCTGGGACTGGACCCCAATGCCAGCGATGCCCAGGTCAAGGCCAACTGGCGTCGACTGGTCGCAGCCTGGCACCCGGACCGCAACTCAGCGGCCGATGCGGGCAGCCGCATGCAGAGTATCAACAAGGCCTATCAGCACATCCGTCAACTGCGCGATGGTGGTGGCGAAGAGGACCCCGACGATGCCAGTGACTCTGGTGCAGAAGCTACAGCCGCGCCAGAGCCTGCGCCCACGGAATCCGACAGCGCGCGCAAAACACATTTCCGCACCGTTCGACTGTCTCTGGAAGACGCCATTCTGGGATGCACCCGCACCTTGCGCGGTCACTTTACCCACGTCTGCAATGCCTGCGTCGGCAAGGGGCAGCGGGTATTGGCCAAGGCCTGCACCACCTGCAAGGGCAGCGGAGCCGTGCACAAGGCAGCCCTGTTCGGCTGGTTGTGGAACCAGGAATCCTGTGCCGATTGTGGGGGGGATGGACGCCAGCGCGCAGCCTGTGACGTGTGTGAGGGCAGTGGCGAACGCACGGTGGCGTATCGGCGTCGTGTGCGTTTTCCTGCTGGTTTGCGAGAGGGCCATGTGCTGAGTGTCCCGACCTCACACCATGGCGAACTGGAACTGGGCCTGGAGCTACAGGTCGAAATTGAACCCCACCCCGTATTCACGCTGGATGAGGAGGGCGTGCTGCGCTGCGAGATGCCAGTAAACGGCTACGCCTGGATGGCGGCGCGTTGGGTTGAAGTGCCGACCCCTGACGGTTTGCAGCAAATGCGCCTGAATCGCGAAGCCCTGGTTTACCGGCTCGCTGGCCAGGGCTTTCCGACGGCTCTGCGCGGCCCACGGGGTGATTACATGGTGAAAGTGGTTCCGGTGTTTCCTGACCAGGACGATCCTGCGCAAGAAGCACTGCTGGACTCACTCATCGCCGCGTCGACCCGCAGTGCGGCCGCAGATCGCACCCAACCTTTGGGTCAATGGCAACGCCGCATGAAGCGCTGGAACCACAGCACCAAAGAAGCGGCTGGCGACTAAACGCTGGCGGGCGATTGAACGCGGCGCCAAGTGCCCGATTCTTTCGGGTCAATCCAGCGAGATGATGCGGCTCCAGGAAAGCTCTGGATCGGCTTCATAGTCGGCCACCAGCCAGGTGCGGCTTGCGTGGTCGGCCATGTCGTTCAGAAAGGCGCTGATGACCCGGATCGAGGCCCGGTCCAACGCCGCGTAGGGCTGGTCCAGACAGGTGACCGTTGCACCACAGGCGAGCAATCCCACCAGCGCCACCTTGCGGCGGCTGCCGGCCGAAAGCATGTACAGTTTTTTGTCCAGGTGCATCTGCAATGCCAAGGCCACGACCAATTCCTGGTGCAGAGCGGCATTCCATGCGGGACTGCGCTCGCGTAGGGTTGCCCAAAACTCGGGCGGTGACAGCGCATCATGGTTTGGTAGAGACAAGTCGAGCCATTGCGCGTCCGGGTGGGCTGCTTCACTGGGCAGCGCAGCGAGGTCACCGCACAGGCGACGCAACAAGCTGGTTTTGCCCGTCCGCTCGCCGCCCGTGACGGCAATCAGGCCTGGGGCCAGAGGCTGAAGTGCAGGCATGTCACTCAGCCTTGTGGCGCGAGCGACTTTTGCAGGATGGCCAACACGGCGTTCATGTCTTCAATCGCCACCTGACCCGGCGCAGAGGCTGCGGCACCTACGGCAAAGCTCATGGCAGAACCAAAGAGGCCGCCCACCAGACGCGTCAGCGCGCCATAGCCCCCCATGGACATACTGGCCAATGGAATATCCAGCTTCTGACTCGATTCCAGTGTGGCTGCCAGAACGGCGAGCACATCCTCCATGCGCTGCGGCATGACGGCGATCTTGGCGATGTCGGCACCCAGCGCCTGGGCCCGGGCGAAGTGCTGGCAAAGCACCTCTTGTGTCGGGGTAGATTGGAAGTTGTGAAAAGACAGCAGCAGTTGGACTGCGTGGGCGTGGGCAGTGGCGCGCACTTGGGCGATGTGCGCGGGTTCGCTGTTCATCTCAAAATCAACCATATCTACAGAGTCGCTGGCGCAGACCTTGGCCACTAGATCCACCACTTGATCTTCACTCAGGGGGATGGGTTCGCCGCCTTCCCTTGTGGAGCGACGGGTGAACAGCACCGGAATGTCACCGGCGGCGGCGCGAATCGCGGCAGCCAGAGCGAGTACAGCGACCGTGTCGTCGATGGCCGCAAAGAAATCTACGCGCCACTCCAGCAGGTCCGGTTGCTTTGGCAACACCAGCGCCAGCTCAGTCAATACCTGCGCGTGGGTGCGCCCCACCAGGGGGGTGCAAAGCGCCGGGAAGCGGCCGCCTCCCAGGGGTTTTTTGTGGATCGTGATGGGCTTGCCAATGTGCATGTGAATCTCTTTGCTTGCGGTGTACCACCCGGCACTCTATCCGACCTGAAACCTCCCGGCGCAAAATTGCGATTCGGACCCGTCTGGACCTATGTTGTAATTCGGGCCAATCACAGGTCACCCGCCTGCCACCACCTTGAAAGAAACCGATGAGTGAAGCCCCCGAGCGCCCGGCATTGCCTGACCATTTGTCCATCGATCCCCGCAGTCCGCACCATGTTGCTGCCGTTTTTGAGCATGACATCGGCATCCGCTTTAACGCTAAGGAACGCACGGATGTGGAGGAATATTGCATCAGTGAGGGCTGGATCAAAGTACCCGCTGGCAAGGCGTTGGATCGCAAGGGCAAGCCTTTGTTGATCAAACTCAAAGGCACGGTCGAGGCCTTTTATATTTGAGCCACGCCAAACCGGCACGCGAACCATGAGCACACAAAAAACGATTGCCACGCACAACGGCAGTTTCCACGCCGATGACGTATTTGGTGTGGGCGTGCTGATGGGCGTGTTTCCGCAGCACAGTCTGGTTCGTACGCGCAACCAGGCCTTGATTGACGCCGCCGATTTTGCGGTGGATGTGGGCGGCAAATGGGATGCCACAAGCGGACGCTTTGATCACCACCAACGCGGCTTCACGGGTGCCAGAGCGGCCCATGTTGATGCCGGTGTTGAATCGCCTGGCGTTGGCTATGCCAGTGCTGGACTGGTTTGGTCGGTTTATGGAGCTGCGTATGTTCAGGCTTTCGCAAGTGGCTTGGGATGGGAGCTCGAAGCGCCTGCGCTGGCCGAAATTGCGCGCTCCATTGACAGCGCCTTGGTGCAGTATCTGGATATCGTCGACACCGGTCAGGGCGATGTTGCACCGGGCATCTTCGGCCTGTCATCGCTGATCGCCCAACTCAATAGCAACTGGATGGAGGAGTCGGGGCACAACGCCGATAGCAAGGCCCAATTGCAGGAAGACCGGTTCCGTCAGGCGATTGCCATCACCCGGACTTTTCTGGACCGCGCCATCGTCAAGAAGATTTCCCAGATCAGGTCCATGGACATCGTGCGTCAGTCGCCACGGCTATTGGGTGGCAAAGTATTGCATCTTCAGGAAGGCGGAATGCCTTGGACTCGGGTGGTAGTGGATGAGATGCCCGAAGTCCTGTTCGTCATTTACCCCGACTCGGACGGTGACCAGTACCAGCTGAAGACGGTGCCGGTTGAACCGGGCTCGTTTGTTGCACGATTGGATTTACCTCAGTCATGGGCCGGGTTGCGCGACCAGGAGCTTGCGGCTGTTACGGGTGTTCCAGACAGCGTGTTTTGTCATAGCAACCTTTTTATTGGCGGTGCCAAAAGTCTCGACGGCGCGATCCGTCTGGCCGAGTTGGCGCTAACCTGATTCTGCGGCCGCACGACCCGAGGGCACGATGGGAAAAACAATAGCCTGGTTTCGCCGCTTCTCGTGGAAGGATGCTGCACTATCGTCACTGCCGCTGGTGTTGGCGCTGGTCGCAGGTGTCTGGATTGCCTTTCACTTCATCAACCCCGCGCCACCGATGCAGGTGGTGATTGCCACCGGCGCGGAAGACAGTGAGTACCTGGACTTCGCCAAAAGCTATGCCAAAGAGCTGGCACAGGATGGCGTGACTCTGGAGGTGCAGTCGAGTGGTGGTGCGATGGACAACATCAAGCGCCTGCGTGACCCGGACGACGCGGCACGCATTGCCTTTTTGCAGGATGGCCTGTCAGACACCGAGGAAAGCAAGGCCAAAGACTCCGAGGTTGATCTGGTTTCTTTGGGAGCCATTTCCTACGAGCCGATCTGGATCTTTTACCGCGGCAAGAGCGTCAAAACGCGCTTGTCCAAATTGGTGGGCCAGCGTATTGCCGTAGGCAGTCCTGGGTCCGGAACCCAGGTGCTCGCGCTACGGCTATTGCAAGCCAGTGGTGTCGATGCCGCAAACAGCCATTTTGTGAATGCGGACCGTACCCAGGCGCAACAGCTGCTGCAGCAAGGGCGCATCGATGCGGCGTTTTTTATTGGCGCCCCCGACTCCAAACTGGTACGCGCGTTGTTGGCCCAACCGGACCTGCACCCGATGGACCTGGATCAGGCCGAAGCCATGTCACGGCAGTTCCCCTATC
>CAIQEX010000384.1 GCA_903870955.1 uncultured beta proteobacterium | reverse complement strand
CTGGGCTACCCGGTGGTGCCCGGTTTTGTAGCCCGCGCCAGTGCCGAACTGCATTCGGAAGGTTTTGGCTTTGCCTGGACCAGTGTGCCCGGCAACCACGATGTGATGCGCCAGGGCACTGCGCTGCCCAATCCCGCCATAGAAGCCATTGCCGTGGGTGACCGCAAGGTGCTGGCGGGGCCTGCCGACTTCCGACCCGCTGATCCGCAGTTGCTGTATGTCGAGCACCCCGAGCAGTTTTGTGTGGGCACGACGCGGCAGATATCTGCGACGCCCTTGCGGCGTGCGATAGACCTGCGTGAATGGCTGGCGGCGCACATGCAGCAGGGTGCGGCCGGTTATGGTCAGGCCCAGGTGCGGTCGGGCCGGGCCGACACTGTTATTGACAGCGAGCATGTGCGCATCATCCTGCTCGATACCAACCACCCGGCGGGAAATTTCGAGGGCAGCATTGGTGCAGCGCAGATCGCCTGGCTGGAGGAGCGGCTGGTCGAGGTGGCGCAAAGTGGCCGCATTGCGGTGCTGGCCAGCCACCATGGGTCGGCTTCGTTGATTAACGACCGGGGCGCAGATCCTGAGCGCCTGTTGGCGCAGGCCTTGACCGATGCCATTCATCGTCACCCGTGCGTGGTGGCCTGGCTGGTGGGGCACCGGCATCTGCACCGCGTTAAAGCGCACCCCCATCCAGAGGGCAAGGGCGGCGGTTTTTGGGAGATCACCACCGCCTCCATCATCGACTGGCCATCCCAAACGCGCGCCGTGGAAATCCTTCGCCATGCAGACGGCACGCTGGAGCTGGTCTGCACCTTGCTGGACCATCAGGGGGAGGCCGGTAGCCTGGCCGCGTTGCACCGGGACCTGACAAAACGCTTTGCTGGAGATGCCGCTGCGCACATGCAGGGCGATGCGGGCGATGGAAATGTGCGCTTGATCGTCAAGCGCTAACCTGCATTGCAGCCATTGCTGTTTTTGCACTGCGCCGCAACACAACACCACGCTACACCGCAGCTGAAGCGGTGCTTAACGCGTACTGTCTGGTTTCACGGTTCTTAGCTTCTCACCCCAAATGCCCTTGGGTCGCAGCACCAACATGAGTGCGATGAGGCAACCGATCAGCACCACCTGAAGCGCCGCAGCCCGTGCTTGTTCGGCCTGAGGTACCCAGCCGCGCATCAGACCACCGGCGGCGGACCAGAAGCCCCAGACCACATACGCGCCCAAAATGGCACCGCGGTTGTTGCCAGAGCCACCCACAATCAGCATCGCCCAAAGCTGGAAGGTCAGAATCGGCAGGAAGTCATCGGGCGCGATAAAGCCGACAAAGTGGGCATACACCGCGCCGCCCAGACCCATCAGCATGCTGCCGATGACAAAGCTTTGCAGCCTGAAAGAGAACGATGTTTTGCCCAATGCGCTCGCCGCATCTTCATCCTCGCGGATGGCCCGCAGCACGCGGCCCCAGGGGCTATTTACAAGCTTCTCGATGCCCAGATAGGCGATAACCAGCAAGCCCACGGTTAGTCCCAGATAAGCCAGGGTCCAGGGCAGGCCGGTGCCCAGCCACGATTGCATGGGCTTGGGAATGAACTGCAGCCCAAACGGACCGCCAGTGAGTGCCGTGGCGTTGTTGGCAAACAGCTGAATCGTCACCGCAATGCCAAACGTCGTGATGGCCAGATAGTCCTGGCGCAGGCGCAGGGCCAGCGCGCCGATGACCGCACCCACCAGCCCCGTGACCGCCATGGCAGCCAGCATGCCTATGGCGACCGGCATGCCAAAACCAGCCAGATGTCCGGCCTGTGGCGGTGTGGTCAGCAGCGCTGAGGTATAGGCACCGAGCGCCACAAAGCCCGCCACGCCGACATTGAACAGGCCGGTGTAGCCCCATTGCAGATTCAGCCCGAGTGTGATGATGGCGTAGGCTGTGGCAAAGACCAGAAAGAAACTGGCGTAGGACAAAAAACCGGTCAAATCAGGCATCAGTGCTGCTCCCCGAACAGGCCTCTGGGCCGCACCATCAGGATGGCGATCAACACTGCGAAGGCGGCGGCCGAGCGGTATTCGGCACCCACCAGGGTGATGGACACGCTCTCGCTCAGACCGACGATAAAGCCGCCCAGCACCGCGCCCCAAATCGAGCCCACGCCGCCCAAAATGACGGCGGCAAAAAGCGGCAGCAACAAGTCCACGCCCATGGTCGGGCGCATCTGCACGGTGAGCCCGGCAAAGACACCTGCCACCGCAGCCAGCACGCCGCCGATTAACCAGGTGGCGCGCAGCACGCGCTCAGGGTCAATGCCGGTGACGCGCGCCAATCCGGGGTTGAGCGCCGTGGCGCGCATGGAGCGGCCCAAGGTGCTGTGGCGCAGGAACAGATGCAGACCGGTGACGGTCACCAGCGTGAGCGTCAGCACAAAGAACTGGTCAGGCGTTACGCGCAGGCCACCCCAAACGCTGCGCGGTAAAAAGGGAATGGCAATCTGCAGGTTTTCCGAGTAATAGCGCGGTATGCCACCCTGCCAGAACAGCAGCAGATTGCGCAGTGCCAGCGCCGCACCAAAGCTGGCGATGACCAGCGTGATGGAGCCCTGCTTGCGCAGACGCTTGAACAAAACGGTGTCCAGGCCCAGCGCCAAAATTGCTGTGAGCACGCAGGCCAGCAGCAGGCTGGCCAACAACCCCCAACCAAACGAGAACGGGCCCAAAGGTGTGGCCCAGAAACCGCTGGACGCATTCAGCGCAGTAGAGCCCATGAGCGCGATGTAGGCGCCCCAGCCCAGCAATTCGCCATGGCTGAAGTTGGAAAAGCGCACGATGGACAACGTCATGCTCAGACCAATCGCACCCAGTGCGATGACCGAGCCGATGATCAGGCCGTCGGCAAGTATCTGCAGCATTACGTGGCCTCCTTGGCTGCGGGCTTGTCGATCGGCTTCTCGCCCTGCTTGCCGGTATGGCGGCCCAGATATAGGGCAGCCACGCGTTCATCATTCAGCAGATCGGCACTGTCGCCCACGATGCGTTCGCGGCCCTCCACCAGCACGGCTGCGCGGTCGGCCAAGGCCAGTGCGGATTTGACGTTTTGCTCCACCAGCAGCACGGTGATGCCGGTATCGCGCACCTCGCGCAGTTTGGCAAATACCTGGCTAACCAACAACGGGCTCAGGCCGGCCGATGGTTCGTCCAAAATCAAAAGGCTAGGTTTGGCAATCAGCGCGCGGGCCACCGCCAGCATCTGACGCTGACCGCCACTGAGTTGCCCCGCTGGCAAGGCACGCTGGCGCAGCAGGTCGGGGAACATGGCGTAGACCGGGTCCAGCCG
>CAIQEX010000383.1 GCA_903870955.1 uncultured beta proteobacterium | reverse complement strand
GATTTCACACAACGACGCAGCGCAAAGCATCATCGCGTTCGCCCGTTGGGGCGAAGACGGCAGTTGTGCTGTGGTGGTTTGCAACTTTACGCCCGTACCACGCCACGGTTACCGCCTGGGCGTGCCCCAAGCCGGTGAGTGGGTTGAAACCATCAACTCGGACCTGGCGATTTATGGCGGTAGCGATTTGGCAAACGGCACGCTGCACACCAGCACACAGAGCGCACACCACCAACAAAACTCAGTCATGCTGACACTGCCACCGCTCTCCACGGTGATGCTGACGAAAGTTGCCGTTTAGGCGCGCCGCCCAACAGTACAGTGCAAAACATGGTGCTTACCCAAGGTCACACCCGAAAGCTAGGCGCCACCCTGGAGCCGGAAGGCGTCAATTTCTGCTTGGCCGCTCCGCATGCCCACGCTGTCGAGTTATGCCTGTTTGATGCCCATGGCCAGCTTGAAACGGCCCGGCATTGGATACCCCACAAGACCGATGGTGTCTGGCACGCATTTTTGCCTGGCGCAAAGGCGGAGTTGGTCTATGGTTGGCGCGTCCACGGCCCATGGGCACCGCATCTTGGTCACCGCTTCAACCCGGCGAAATTGATGTTGGATCCGTACGCCCGTGAAGTCGTGGGCAACTACCAAGGACAGGACATTCACCTCGGTCATGACCCGCTAGACCCGTCACAGGCAGATTCGCGCGACAACGCCGCGGTAGCGCTCAAGGCCCGCGTCGTGGCCGATCTCGGCACGCCCCCGCCCGGTGTGCGGGTAGACCCGGCACAAAGGGTCATTTATGAACTGCATACCAAAGGCTTCACCGCCCTGCATCCCGATGTACCACCTGCCTTGCGCGGCACCTATGCCGGTCTGGCTCACCCTGCGGCGATTGCCCACCTCAAAGCACTCGGCGTCACCACCCTGAGCCTGATGCCGGTGGCCCAGCGCGCCGATGAATCGCGCCTTCTCAAGCTGGGGCTGACCAATTACTGGGGCTACAGCCCGATTGCCTGGAGCGCACCGGAGACCCGCTATTGGAGCGGCACACAAGGCACAAGTCCGCGCAGCGAATTCAGGCAACTGGTGGACGTGCTGCACCAAGCCGGCCTGGAAGTGATTCTGGACGTGGTCTACAACCACACCGCCGAAACCGATGAGTTCGGCCCCACATTGAGCCTGCGCGGTATCGACAACGCGACCTACTACCATCTGGAGCCCCACGATCCGGCGCGCTATATCAACTGGACCGGCTGCGGCAACTGCGTCAACCTGAATCAGCCCTTGGTTCTGCGCACCGTGATGGACAGCCTGCGCCTCTGGGTGGAAGAGTTCGGGGTCGATGGGTTTCGTTTTGATTTGGCACCGGTCTTGGCACGCGGCGACCAGCGCAACAGTTATCAGGTGGCCAGCAATGCGGCGTTCTTGATGGCCATCGCCCAAGACCCGGTGCTGGCTTCCAGACTGATGGTCGCCGAGCCCTGGGACATCGGCCCCGGTGGCTACCAACTGGGCGCTTTCCCACCCGGATGGCTGGAGTGGAATGACAAGTTTCGCGACACGCAAAGAGCTTTCTGGTTGTGTGGACAGGAGCATCTGGGTGCCCTGGCGCAACGCCTGGCCGGTTCGACCGAGGCCTTCAACCCGCAGCGACGTGGCCCCAATGCCAGCGTCAATTTCGTAACCGCGCATGACGGCTTCAACCTCACCGATCTGGTCAGCTATGAACACCGTCACAACGAAGCCAACGGCGAACACAACCGCGACGGCCATGGCCACAACCTGAGCCGCAATTTCGGCGTGGAAGGTCCCAGCAACAACCCGGACATTCAGACGCAAAGGCTGCAGCGCAAGCGCGCCCTACTGGCCGCCACCGTGTTCTCGCTGGGTACGCCGATGTTGTTAGCCGGGGACGACATCGGCCACAGCCAGCAGGGCAACAACAACGCGTACTGCCAGGACAATGCCAGCACCTGGCTCAACTGGCAGGATGCAGACCTTGAACTGAGCCGCTTTGTCGGACACCTACTGCGTGCGCGCCAACAGCGCCAAGCGCTGCAGGCCCGCGCCTGGTGGCAGGCTGACGGCCCCGCCGGGACGGTGATTGCACGCTGGTCCATGCCCGACACCACAGCGTTGTCGCACGACGCCTGGAATGATGGCCATCAACGCGCCCTGATGCTGCACTTGAGCGTGGAACTCGCGGAGCCAGACGAAGGCCATGCGGCCTGCTTGCTACTCATCAACGCCTCGGAGCAGGCAGCACGATTTCGCTTGCCAGCGGGCAACTGGATACGGCATATCGACACCAGCACAGGCGCAACGTCAGACCATCTGTTGGTGGCCGAAGAAAACCTGCCGCCCGCCTGCCTGTGGCTGGCCAGCAGCCAACCCCTGTTCATTGCATCACGTCAACCTTGAAAACCAGCCCCCATGCCGATTCAGACACTGCCCACCAGCCCCTTCCATGACCAGCGCCCCGGCACTTCCGGGCTGCGCAAGAAGGTCACCGTTTTTGCCCAGAAGCACTACCTGGAAAATTTTGTCCAGGCCCTCTTCGACGTGCTTCCCGACGCGTCAGGCCTGACGCTGGTGGTGGGTGGCGACGGCCGCTATTACAACCGCGTGGCCGTACAGACCATTTTGCGCATGGCCGCCGCCAAGGGCTACGCCCGCGTGCTGGTCGGCCAGGGCGGCATTCTGTCTACACCCGCAGTCAGCGCGGTCATCCGCGCCTATGGCGCCAGTGGCGGCATTGTGCTGTCGGCGAGCCACAATCCGGGCGGACCGGATGGCGATTTTGGTATCAAGTACAACATCGGCAATGGCGGCCCGGCACCTGAGAAAGTCACCGAGGCCATCTTTGCCCGTTCCAAAGAATTGCATGAAATCCGCATCAGCGACGGCGCGGACATTGCGCTGGATGTGCTGGGCGACACCCTTCTGGATGGTATGCAGGTCAGCGTGATCGATTCGGTCGCGACCTACGCCGAGCTGATGCGCACGCTGTTTGATTTCGACGCCATCCGCAAGCTGTTTGCCAGTGGCTTTCGCCTGCGCTATGACGCCATGAACGCGGTTGGTGGCCCCTATGCCAAGGCGATTCTGGAAGGCGAACTCGGCGCCCCTGCGGGCAGCGTCGTCAATGCCGTGCCGCTGGAAGACTTTGGCGGTTTGCACCCGGACCCCAACCCGGTCAATGCCGAAGACCTGATTGGCCACATGTTTGCGCCCGATGCGCCCGACATGGGTGCTGCATCCGATGGCGATGCCGACCGCAACATGGTGGTGGGACGGAATTTTGTGGTCTCGCCCTCAGACAGCTTGGCCGTGCTGGCAGCACACGCCAAACTGGTGCCGGGTTATGCCAAGGGCCTGGCAGGTGTGGCACGCTCCATGCCCACTTCCACCGCCGCCGACCGCGTGGCCAAGTCCCTGGGCATTCCCTGCTTCGAGACGCCCACGGGCTGGAAGTTTTTCGGCAATCTGCTGGACGCCGACAAGGTCACGTTGTGCGGCGAAGAGAGCTATGGCACGGGCTCCAACCATGTGCGGGAGAAGGATGGTCTGTGGGCCGTGCTTTTCTGGATCAACCTGGTTGCCGCCAGTGGCAAAACGGTGGAGGCCCTGGTACGCGAACTGTGGACAGAACATGGCCGCTGCGTCTACTCGCGCCACGACTACGAGGCCATCCCCACGGACAAAGCCGACACCTTGATGGCCGGACTGCGGGCATCGCTTTCAAGTCTGCCGGGAACCACCGTGGGAGGTTGCGCAATTGCCCTGGCCGATGACTTTGCCTATACCGACCCGGTGGACGGCAGCGTGAGCCAGAAACAAGGGGTGCGTGTGATTCTCACGGACGGTTCGCGCGTGGTGTTCCGCCTGTCGGGCACCGGCACCGAGGGTGCCACCCTGCGCGTCTATCTGGAGCGCCATGAACCTGATGCCAGCCGCCACGATATGGAAGCGCAGACCGCGCTCAAACCCCTCGTGGACCTGGCCGAAACGCTGGCCCATATTCGTGCCTTGACAGGCATGGAGCAGCCCTCGGTGATGACCTAAGCTGCGCTTTTCAAGAAAAACCTGGATGATTCAAAAAAAGGAGACACCATGAATTTGCTAGACACCACCCACAACAACCAGCAAGACCGTCTGATGCAACCGCATATGCTGGTTCGTCGCACGATCGCGCTGGTGCTGGCAGGCGGACGCGGCTCGCGCCTGAAGCAACTGACCGACCGACGTGCCAAACCCGCCGTGTATTTTGGTGGCAAGTTCCGCATCATTGACTTTGCGCTGTCCAACTGCGTGAACTCAGGTATCCGCCGCATTGGCGTGATCACCCAGTACAAATCACACTCCCTGCTGCGCCACCTGCAGCGCGGCTGGAGCTTTTTGCGTGCCGAACTGAATGAAATGGTGGACCTGCTGCCCGCGCAGCAGCGCCTGGACGAAGAACACTGGTACCGCGGCACGGCCGACGCCATCTACCAGAACATCGACATCATCCAGGGCAGCAACCCCGAATATGTGGTGGTGCTGGCGGGCGACCATATCTACAAAATGGACTATTCGCTGATGCTGGCCGACCATGTGCGAAGCGGTGCGGGCTGCACCGTCGGGTGCATCGAAGTACCGCGCGATGAGGCCAGCGCCTTTGGCGTCATGGCCGTGGACGAAAACCGCAAGATCATCGAGTTTGTCGAAAAACCGGCCGACCCACCGCCCATGCCCGGCAATGACGCCGTGTCGCTGGCCAGCATGGGGATTTACATCTTCAACGCCCAATACCTGTATGACCTGCTGAATGCCGATATTGCCAACCCGGGCTCCAGCCACGACTTCGGCAAAGACGTTATTCCGCAGGTGGTGGCAGAAGGCCGGGCGATTGCCCACCCCTTTTCCATGTCCTGCGTCTCATCGACGCCCGACGCCATCCCCTACTGGCGCGATGTGGGCACGATCGATGCCTTCTGGGAGGCCAATCTGGACCTGGCGTCCGTGACCCCCGAACTCGATATTTACGACACCAACTGGCCCATATGGACCAGCCAGCGCCAGTTGCCACCGGCCAAGTTTGTGCAGGACGCCGACGGCAAACATGGCCAGGCCATCAACACCATGGTCTCGGGTGGCTGCATTGTGTCGGGCTCGGTGGTCAGCAATTCGGTGCTCTTCTCCAGCGTGCGGATTCACTCCTACTGCACCATCGACCAAGCCGTGTTGTTGCCTGAGGTCACCATCGGTCGCAATTGCCGCCTGAGCAAAATCGTGGTCGATCGGGGTTGCGATTTGCCCGATGGCTTGGTCATTGGCGAAGATGCGGCACTGGACGCCGCACGCTTTGAGCGCAGCGAAAACGGTGTGGTTCTGGTGACGCGCGAAATGCTCAATCGCCTAGCCAAATAACACCGGTCAACCACCCACCCTGGAACCCCAGTCCCATGCGCATACTTCAGGTCAGTGCCGAGATATTTCCCTTACTCAAAACCGGCGGCCTGGCCGATATCGCCGGAGCACTGCCGATTGCGCTGCAAAGTCAGGGCTGTGATGTCCGGGTTTTGTTGCCTGGATTTCCGGCAATTCTGGCGGGCCTGAAAGACCCCGTGCGGGTGGGCTCCTTTGGTACGCCCTGGGGCGAGGCGGTGGAGGTCATGTTTGGGTTCTTGCCTGCTTTGGGCAACGAGACCCACACGGTCTACGCCTATGTGCTGGTAGCACCCGGTCTGTATGACCGTCCGGGTAACCCGTATGAG
>CAIQEX010000382.1 GCA_903870955.1 uncultured beta proteobacterium | reverse complement strand
GGCGGCCTCGTGCTGGTTGTTCAGCATGAAGACGCTTGCCATTTGTATATACGGCTGGCCCGCGTGGCTAGCCTGATGGGCCTCGGCTATCAATGCCTGCAACTCGGGCGACGTCATGCGCATCAGGGCGGGCAGGGCGTGGACCGGAGTGGGCGCCGAATCGGCGACGGGGATCAGCTCCAATTTATGCTTATTCCAAAAAATGAAAAGGGGCTTTGCTAGTTGCGCGCATGGGACAGGCTGAAGCTGTCCACCCCTTCAAATTTTCTGAGTTCGTGCGACAGTTCTGATATGGGAACGGCGTCTCTGTGGTTCAACAAGACCGCAATGAAACGCCATTCCTCGCAATCGTCGGTGCATTGAATCTGCAACGTGGCACCGGCAATTTCGTAGCCGCGTTCCAGCGCAGCTTTTTGCAGAACCGCCTTGTTCGGCACAAAGCCCTTGTGAAACGTCATGCGGATGGCGACGGCGGGTCGTGAGGGCAGTGCCCGCTCCAAAATAGCAGCCCACATCATGAGCCCGGCGGACAGGAAGGTCAGCAGAATCGCGGCGGAATAAAAGCCAATGCCCACCAGAATGCCGATGGCCGAGGATGACCAAATGGATGCGGCGGTGGTGAGGCCACTGATGTTCAGGCCCTCTCTCATGATCACGCCAGCGCCCAGGAAGCCCACCCCGGTGACGATGCCCTGAATCACCCGCGTGGGATCGGGCGGCAGATGTTCAAGCAGCGAGCCTTGTGCAACACCCCCGTACCAAAAGCTCGGGTAGCCGACGATCACGGTCAAGGCACAGGACGCCATGCACACCAGTCCGTAGGTTCGCATGCCTGCAGCGCGCCCGTGGTAGGAACGCTCGTAGCCCACAATAAGACCCAGAATGAGGGCGCCAAACAGGTTGGCAAAAACGATCAGGTTGACGGACACCTCTTGTGGCGACCAGTATCCGACCATCAACGCAGCTAGCAAGTCATGCATATTTCTCCCACTCCAGTTTGCCCATCGTGCGACCACCGATGGGCTTCAAATCATTATCAATCCATATTTGCGCTTGTCGCGCGGGATTCCTTTAGCAGCCATTGAAATGCCAGGTTCGCAAAGGGCGTTCGGGGTGTCAGACGGGTGCGCATCAGCCAGAAGCGTTGCCGGGATACCGTGGGTATTTGTGGCAGCATCTGCACGCGTTTTTCCTGAATGGCCTGTGCCGCCACCGCATGCGACATGTAGCTGATGCCTTGTTCCCGCATGGTGGCTTCGAGAAGCAGGCGGCTGTCATCCATGGTGGCGCCGCGGGTGATCCGAATTTTCTTCAGGGCTGGGGCCGACAGTTTGTCACCCCACTGTGGTTCGCTTTCCAGCATCAATAGCGGTGCGCACTCTAATACCTTGGGATAGGGTGTTTGACCAATCATCTGCGCGGTGAGCGGCCCGCACAAGGCCACCGAATAGTCCTCCAGCAGCGGCGCGCACTCCACATCAGCCGTATGAATGGGACGGCGGGAAATCACCAGGTCCACATCGATGCGGTCAATTTCACGCACCGCGCGTTCCGTAATAAACCAGATCTCAATACCGGGATGGTCACGCCGCATGGCGGCCACGCGTGGCATCAACCAGCCTTGGGCAAAGTCAGCCGGGCAGGCGATCAGCAGCGACTCCTTGCTCTTGTAGGGTTCGATCCGGTCCAGTCCGGCGGCCAGACGCACCAGGGTCTCACGCACCGTTTCGTGCAACAGCTCTCCGGCGGCGGTCAACCCTACGCCCTTGCCATTGCGAAAAAACAGGCTTTGGCCAACCGACTCTTCGAGTTTGAGCAACTGCTGGCTGACCGCGGACTGCGTCAGTGACAACTCCTCTGCGGCTTTGGAAAAACTTCCCAGGCGAGCCGCCGCATCGAAGGCCAGCAAGCTCTTGAACGGCGGCAGCGGTTTGTGCATGGTATTAATTTATTTAATTTCTAACCCAGCATAGCTAATTGCTTCGCAGGCGTAAATCAAAGACCATAGAAGTCACTCAAGGACAAACATGGAAAACACCATCCCAACCGGCGACAGCGCCATCACCCGCAGCAACAAGCGGGGCTACGAAAAAGAAAACACCTTTGCCGGCGTGCTGTCTTTCATGCGCCGCCAGTACACCAAAAATCTGGCTGACGCACAGGTCGTCGTGTCCGGTGTGCCGCTGGACTTGGCTACCACCAATCGCACCGGTGCGCGTCTGGGACCGGCGGCGATTCGTGCAGCGTCGGTGCAGATGAACGAACCCCTGCATCCCTGGGGCTACGGACCGTGCGACCGGCTCAGCGTGATCGACTATGGCGATTGCTGGCTGGATACCCACAATCCGTTGACCATTTTTTCGTCGATCCACCAGCATGCCCAAAGCATTCTGGCCTCTGGTGCGCAGATGCTGACGCTGGGAGGCGACCACTACATTACTTATCCGCTGCTCAAGGCGCATGCCGAACGGCATGGCGCGCCCCTGTCCATCATCCATTTCGATGCCCACTGCGACACTTGGGCCGATGACGAGCCGCTGTCGTTGAACCACGGCTCCATGTTTTACAAGGCGATCAACGATGGACTGATTGACCCCGCCACCTCGGTACAGGTCGGCATTCGCACCTGGAACGAAGACTTCATGGGCGTCAACATTTTGGGCGCGGACTGGGTTCATGAGCATGGCGTGGCGGCCACGGCGCAGGAGATTCGCCGCGTCGTTGGCCAACGTCCGACCTACCTGACCTTTGATATCGACTGCCTGGACCCGGCCTTTGCACCCGGTACCGGCACGCCGGTGTCGGGTGGACTCAGTTCGGCGCAGGCCTTGGGCATCTTGCGCAAACTGGTGGGTGTGCAGTGGGTGGGCATGGATGTGGTCGAAGTGGCACCGGCCTATGACCATGCCGAAATCACGGCACTGGCTGCGGCACAGATCAGTGCCGAAATGCTGTGCCTGTTGTCTGAACTGCACGCCAGCAAAAGTTAATTTTTCCGGGGAAAACCATGTCACTAAATGGAACATTTACGCGTCGAAGTCTGGTCGCTTTAAGCGCCGGGCTGTTGGCACTCTGCGCCAACACGGGCCATGCCCAGGCTGCGCCCGAAAAGGTGCTGAATATATATAACTGGTCCGAGTACATCGGCGAGAACACGGTGAAAGCCTTTGAGGCCGAAACCGGAATCCGTGTCCACTACGACAACTTTGACTCCAATGAAATTTTGCTGGCCAAGATGATTGCGGGTCGAACCGGTTACGACATCATTGTGCCGAGCAGTGATTTCGGCCGCATGATGATGGACGGTGGCCTGGTGCAAAAGCTCGACCGCAGCAAGTTGCCGCTGTGGGGCAACCTTCATCCTGCAGTGATGCAATTGATGTCCAAGCTGGACCCGGGCAACCAGTTCATGGTGCCGTGGTTGGGAGGCGCCGTGAGCGTTGGCTACAACGCTGAAAAGGTGAAGGCGGCCTTGGGCACAGATCCGATTCCCGCGAATCCATTTGACCTGGTGTTCAACCCGAAATACACCGCCAAACTGAAGAAGTGCGGTATCTCGATACTCGACACCGCGAGCGACCTGTTTCCTTCGGCACTGATGTATGTGGGCAAGCCGGCTTTCAGCAACAACCAGGCTGACTACAACGATGCCTTCGCCATGCTGCAGAAAGTGCGTCAGGACATTGCCCTGTTCAGCTACAACGGCTACATCACCGACCTAGCGGGTGGAAATATATGTGTCGCGCTGGGCTATAGCGGCGACTTTAACAATGCCAACAGCAAAGCCCAAGCGGGAGGCAAAGCCATACACATCGAAGCGCCATTGCCTCCCGGCGGTAGCCAGTTTGGTTTTGAGTCCATGATGATTCCGGTCGATGCGCCGCACCCTGAGTACGCCCACGCCTGGATTAACTACATATTGCGACCGCAAGTGCAGGCGGAAATTACCAACAAGGTCATGTTTACCAGCCCCAACCTGGCTGCGCGCAAGTTCATCAAACCCGAAGTTCTGGCCAACCCCATTGCCTTTCCGCCAGAGGACTATTTGGCCAACAAAGCGCAGTTTTATGAAGTCCGCAAGGCCGACACAAGGCGCATCATGACGCGCCTGTATACCAAGTTCAAATCCGGTTTGTGAGCCTGGCCCATGGGGCCGGAAGTCGCAGCGTCTCCGGAGAACGAAGAGTGCCTGCGACAGTGGAAAACCTTAGTTGGTCTGCCCGTTGCTTACCGAGTAGAAGTAGGACAAACGCTGCTGCGGATTGAGCCATTCCAGTGCATCGGGCGGCAGCGATGAGGGCTTAAGGGCCTCGACAATTTTCAAGTCGCTCTCGTGCGACAGATCCAGCATTGGCGCCAAGTCTTTGGATATCTCAGGCGTATAAATCACGACCCGGGGTCGCAGGCTATCGGGCCCGGGTGCCACCACCAAAGCCAGGGAATCATCGCTTAGTTTTACGACGGTTCCTGGCGGATAAATACCCAGCAGCTTGATCAGCATGCGCAGCAATTCATTGTCGACTTTGGTCGCGTGGTGTCGAAACAAAGTCGCCAGTGCCTCCGAAGGCATCAGGGCTTCCCGCGAGGGTACTTCGGGGGTACACAAACGGTCGTAGAGATTGACCAAGGCCAGGATTCGCGCGCCTTTTGAAATATTTTTTCTGCCCTTGGGCCAACCCGTGCCGTCCACCGCCTCATGGTGGTCGGCAATCACGTCGAGTGCCGGCTGGCTGAAGACGCCTGACTTAGTTGCCAATTCGACACTGAGATGCACGTGCTGGCGGTAAAAGTCTTCTTCGTGCTTCTTTCGCGGCCAGGTCTTCATTATTTGAGCGGGTATCAGCGCCTTGCCTGCATCATGGGCCAGTGCACCGAGCGCCAACTCACCCAATTCTGCTTCCGTTAAGCCCGCTCTCTTACCCAGCACCATGCACAGAGTCATGGTGTTCAAGGCATGAAACTGGGGCCCGCTGTCTTTCTTGTCCCCCAAGAGGTGCAGTAACACCTCTTGTCCCTTTGCAATCGTCGATGCCGTTTCCCTTGACAGCAAGCTGAGTTGTTCACCCGCAGACTTGGGCGAGCGGGCCATGGTCAGCAGGGCGTCCTTGGTTGATCGGGCGGCATTTTCCCAAGCCCGCTCGGCACGCACGGCCGCATCTTTCTGAACCCGGTAGGCATCTTTTTTGACGCGCTCGGCACGCAGGATCTCTTGCGCCAGTGCGGCCTTATTGGAAGAAATAATGCCAGCCGATTTCTCTTCTTCGATGTCCGCTAACGCGGTCTCCAGGATCGCCTTGCGGTTCGGCGAAGTGGTGCTCTTCTCGGGGTAGTAATAGAGTCGACCCGCTGCACCCAAAGACCTTATGGTTTCAATTTCCTTTATGGACTTGATCAGGAACCGGTTGGTCAGAAAGGGATGCTCATCCCAACTCATGTTCAGCCAGACATAAAGACCCACAGCAAGCTGCGATTCCTCGAGCAATACGGGCGTACCGGGACTTTTCCACATCGGGTTTTTTCAGTCAGAAAATGAGTTGAACGGCAGTTTAGCTAAGTTCCCAGTCGTTTGACGCGGTCTTGGCAAAACAGGGATACTTCAAGTCCAAGTGTGACATGCCCAACGGACAATGGACTTTGGCCACGCGCTTGCAACTAAACCGGCTCATTTCGCTCTGCGAATGGCTGCGACAATAAACGTTCGATCCAAACACCCTGCACGATGACTCACGTAATCACGGTAGCTGAAGCCGCAGAACAACTTAGTTCTTCAGCCATACAAGACATGATCAAGGGTATCCCGATACCCCCCATGCCGGCTGTCGTGCAACACATGCAAACCGAACTGGGTAAGGCGGAGCCAGACATCCGCAACGCCGCATATATCGTGAGCCAGGATATAGGTCTCACGGTGGCCGTGCTGAAGATGGTCAACTCGCCTTTGTTCGGGTTGCGTCGCAAGGCGGAATCGGTTGAGGAGGCTGTGGGCTTGATTGGCTTGCGACAGCTGTCCAATTTGGTGACGGCACTATCCGTGCGAAGCCTTCTCAAGGGCGATACACAAACGCTAGGCCGGTTCTTTGATACCTCTGCCAAGCGCTCTTACGCCATGACCCGGATGGCCAAGGCAACCAAGACGGTGGATGTTGGACTGGCGCAAATGTTCGGCCTTTTCTGCGACGTGGGCATTACCTTGCTGAGCAGTCGATTTCCCAACTACCTGCAAACACTCAAGGTGGCGAATATCGACCCTGAGCGTTCTTTTACGCAGATTGAACAGGATGCCCACAATACGGACCACGCATTGATGGGCGCCATGATGGCCAAATCCTGGCAGCTCCCGGACACGGTGGCCCTGGCCATCCGGCTGCACCACGACTACGCGGTATTTCTGGATCCCAAAGTTCCCCGCGATGTCTCACGGCTGATTGCCCTCGGGCTGGTCGCTGAGGTGGCTATTCAGCGGTTTGCACGCCTTCACTCCACCGTCGAGTGGGTCAAGGGCGGCGATTATGTTGCGGGTGCCTTGGTCCTCTCGCCGGACGAGGTCGAGGAATGGATAGAGCAAATCGTGGAAGATTTCGCCGTCGGTATTGATTGATTTCAACCAACGGTTGAACACCGATTCATAAATGCGCTGCAATGGTGCTGCATATTCCGGACTTGCGCGCGGGGTGGGCGTTTAGTCTGGGATCTTTTCTGCGTCAACTTGGCGCAATGGCGTGGACAAAACGATGAATGTCAATTCACTATCGAGCGGCAACACCTCGGGGACAACGGGCAGCGGCATCGGCAGCGGGAGCAGTGCAACGCAGGCTGCCACTTCGGTCAACGCGGCGTCATCTCTGCTGCTCAAAGCCGAGCAGCGCGTTCAGTCCGCGCTGGATGCGACGACGGCGCAGCTTTCCAAGTTCGGGTTGCTTAAGTCGGCCCTGGTGGACGGACAGGCCGCAGCACAGGCGCTGGCCCAACTGTCTTACACGGCCACGCCCGAGCTTGTGACCTCTGCCTTGGGTAGCTTCTTCAAGAAATTCAATGCGGCTGTCGGTGCTGCAAACGTCGCAGCGAATAGTTCAACATCCACCGCCACGACCAACAGTGCCAAGCGTGTGATCAATGACGCGAAGTCAGCCCTGCGTTCCGACCCGGCCGTGGCGGACGCCATGAAAAAATTGGGCTTGACCTTGCAAAGCGATGGCAGCCTGCTGCAGGATGCCAAAAAGTTTGCCACCTCGCTGGCAAGCGATGGCGCAGCTGTGCGCAGCGCCTTGGCGCTGGTCGGCAAGAAGATGGATGCAGTCAATGGAAAAGAGTTGGCCACCTCGGGCACGGTGGGCTCAGCGCTAACCGACCTCGGACAGCGCAATACCGCCCTCACGGCGCAGCAAAAAGCATTGAAGGCTTTTGAGCAGGCTGCCTCGGCTTGACGGCCAGCGGTGAGGTGGACCATCCTCGACTGGAAAGTGCATGCAATTTTGTATCAGACCCTGGCCATGAAGAGGCTATACCGGACGACCCATGGGTGCATGCAGGCAGGCATTTGTAGGCGACATTTGTAGGCGACCAGGGCACTTGACGCAGTCGCAGTAGTGCCCACTTCGCTTGCTTGCCAAGGCCAGCGCGGGCTGCTTTGCAATGGCCCGTGCGCTACCACAAAAGGCCGTTCTGACCCCGATTCCAAAGCAAATATATTGGTGAATTCATTTCTGACCTAGCGCAATAAAGGTCACTCTAAATGGTTGAAAATGGCCTTGGCTGTGTGCGCTGCACACGGGCTGAAGCACGTGCTTTTGCTGCTGGCCGATGAATAACCGAAAGACTTGATCCATGAAACGCGACCGTTCCGCAACAGATTCCCAACATAGCGAAGTGCAACCCATCAGCCACGATGTGCTGAAAGAAAAATACCTCAAGCCGGGTGAAACCGGTTACGCCGATGTCTTCAAGCGCGTTGCCCGCGCTCTGGCCAGCGTCGAAAAAGAAGCCGACCGTGAACGTTATGAAGTGGTGTTCCTGGAAAATCTGTATGCCGGAGCCATTGGCGCCGGTCGCATCATGAGTGCTGCAGGCACCGACATCCAGGCCACCCTGATCAACTGCTTTGTACAGCCCGTGGGCGACTGCATCCAGGGTGTGGACGATGGCGGTTATCCCGGCATTTACGAAGCCCTGCGCGAGGCTGCGGAGACCATGCGCCGTGGCGGTGGCGTGGGTTACGACTTTTCACGCATTCGCCCCAAGGGGGCCGACGTCAAGGGCACGCACAGCATGGCCTCCGGTCCGTGCAGCTATATCAACGTGTTTGACCAGTCCTGCTCCACGGTCGAGAGTGCCGGTGCACGCCGTGGCGCCCAGATGGGTGTGCTGCGCATTGACCATCCGGACGTTCTGGAATTCATCACCGCCAAACGCACACCGGGTCGCTGGAACAACTTCAATGTGTCGGTCGGCATGCCAGACACCTTCATGCGCGCCCTGGACGACAACGCCTCCTGGGAGTTGGTACACCGCGCGAAGCCCGGTGCGGACATCATGGCCAACGGTGCCTATCAGCGTGCAGATGGTTTATGGGTATATCAGACCCTGCCCGCGCGTGAGTTGTGGGACACCGTAATGAAGTCCACCTACGACTTCGCCGAGCCCGGCATTCTGTTTCTGGACCATATCAACCAGGACAACAACCTGTCGTATTGCGAAGACATTGCGGCCACCAACCCGTGTGTCACAGCCGACACCTGGGTCATGACCACCGATGGCGCCGCGCAGGTGGCCGATCTGCTGGGCCGCAGCTTCAGTGCCGTGGTCGATGGCCGCGCCTACCCGGTTGAGAGCCAAGGTTTCTTTTCCACTGGCGTCAAGGCTGTGCTGTCGCTGCAAACCACAGCAGGCTATCGGTTGCGTATGACGACTGACCACCGTGTGCGCCGCGTCTCCCACAAGACGCGCTATGCGCTGCAGACTGAATGGGTTGCCGCAGGCGATCTGCAAGCCGGTGACGAGTTGCTGCTGCAAAATCACCGCAGCCTGGGCGGTTGGGAAGGGCAGGGAACAGCGGCGGAAGGCTATTTGTTGGGGCTGTTGATTGGCGACGGCACGCTCAAGATGGATAAGGCGGTGCTTTCGGTCTGGGCACCGGAGTTCAAGGAGGTTGGCAACGGTAGCGCGATTCATACGCGATCCGGCGTGGCCGGTGTTATCGAAGCGGCCGAGGCGGCTGCCGCCACCCTGGCTCATCGCGCCGACTTTGCAGGATTCCAGCGCCCCATCGCCGGGCGCGGCGAGCGCCGTTTGGCCTCTGCAGCTTTGCGCGATCTGGCCTTCTCCTTCGGACTGGAAGTGGGCCACAAGACCCTGACCCCCGCCATGGAGCGCGGCTCTTCCGAGTTCGTTGCCGCCACCTTGCGCGGCCTGTTTGATGCCGATGGCTCGGTGCAGGGCACGCAGGACAAGGGCGTCAGCGTTCGCCTCTCGCAAAGCGACGAGGCCTTGTTGCAAAGCGCGCAGCGCATGCTTTTGCGCCTGGGCGTGGTAAGCACGCTCTATCGCAACCGCCGCACGGCTTCTGTATCTGTCCTGCCGGACGGCAAAGGCGGTACGGCTTTGTATGACACGCAGGCACAGCACGAACTGATGGTCAGTGGTGACAACCTGCAAGTGTTTGCAGATCGTGTGGGCTTTTGCGACGCCGACAAGGCCGCACGTCTAGACGAACTGCTGGGCGGCTTCCGTCGCAGCCTGAACCGCGAGCGATTTACCACCACCGTGGAATCCATTCTGGAAGACGGTGTGGAAGAAGTTTTTGACGTCACCGTTTCCGATGTCCACGCCTTTGACGCCAACGGTCTGCATGCACACAACTGCGGTGAGCAACCCTTGCCACCCTATGGTTGCTGCGATCTGGGGCCGATTATTCTGACGCGCTTCGTGCGCCACGCCTTTGGTTTCGATGGCATTGCCGACTTCGACTTTGACGCCTTTGCCAAATCGGTCGCAACGCAAGTGCGCGCCCTCGACAACGTGCTGGATGTGACCTTCTGGCCACTGGAACAACAACGCGCAGAGTCTGCAGCCAAACGCCGCATCGGCGTCGGCTTTACCGGCATGGGCAATGCCTTGACCATGCTGTGCCTGCGCTATGACAGTGCAGAAGGCCGCGAAATGGCCAAGCGCATTGCCACCTGCATGCGCGATGCTGCCTACCGCGCCTCGGTGGAACTGGCACAAGAGAAGGGCCGGTTCCCCAAATTTGATGCGGACGGTTATCTGGCTCCCGGCACCTTTGCCAGTCGCCTGCCAGCCGACATTCAGAAGTCGATTCGTGAACATGGCATCCGCAACAGCCATCTGTTGTCGATTGCGCCCACCGGCACCGTCAGCCTGGCCTTTGCCGACAACGCGTCGAACGGAATCGAACCGGCTTTCTCCTGGATGTATCGCCGCAAGAAGCGCGAGTCCGACGGCACCACCAGCGAATACGCGGTGGAAGACCATTCCTGGCGTCTGTACCGCGAGTTGGGCGGCGACGTCAACAAGTTGCCCGAGTACTTTGTCTCGGCGCTGGAAATGGCAGCCAGCGACCACATCGCCATGATGGAGGCGGTGCAGCCGCTGGTGGACACCGCCATCTCCAAGACGGTGAACGTGCCCGCCGACTATCCCTATGACGATTTCAAGGGCTTGTATCAGCAAGCCTGGCGCGCACGCCTCAAGGGTCTCGCCACATACCGCCCCAACGCCATTCTGGGCTCGGTGCTGGACACCGGCGCAGTTACCAAGCCGGCAGCCCCGGCGGTCGCAGCGCCTGTCGACCCGATGCGCACCGTGATCGAAAAGCGGCCCAAGGGTGCGCTGTCGGCGGTGGCCGAGAAGATCGAGTACTGGACCCAGGAAGGCCACAAGACGCTCTACATCGTGGCTTCCTTCCTGCCTGTGCCCACGGCAGATGGCAAGAGCACGGTGCAACGCGCCATTGAGTTCTTTATGCCGCTGGGACAAAGCGGCGAGTCGCAGCAGTGGATTACCTCCAGCATGCGCCTGCTGTCGTTGGCGGCCCGTGGCGGCTTTCTGGAACGTGCGCTGCGCGACATGCGCAAGGTCGCCTGGGACCGTGGTCCAGTGCGCCTGGGCACTTACCTCAAGGCCGATGGTTCGCTGGTGCCGCTCTGGCACGACTCTGAAGTGGCCGCTATTGCCTATGCCATCCAGCAAATCATCGCGCACCGCAACGAGTCACCCGTCGCCCATGCAAACGCTGCTGCACATTCGGACGAATCGGTCAGCGCCCCCGCATCGCCCCCGGCGATGGTTGGCAAGAAGTGTGGCGAATGCGGTGCCTATGCCGTTATTCGCAAGGACGGTTGTGACTACTGCACCCAGTGTGGTCACGTTGGGACGTGTGGATAGACTTGGTGTGCGGTTCAGCAATTGCCTGGCTGGACCGCATGACAAGGCCTTTTTAGGTCGCTGTCTCTAAAATGCTGCAACGCAACAAAAAAGTCTTGCATGGCTAAAAAATCCCATTATGATTGCGCCATACTGCACTGCAACATCAAATTACCCGGGGCGGGTTTGTAGCGCAGAATTTTCTTAAACCTTCCTTTGGAGAATTTTATGACCGCTACTACTTTGAACGTTGAACAAATCCTGGCCGCTAACAAGACTGCCGTTGCTGAAGCCCAAGCCCTGGCTGCTTCCGCTTTCGCTGGCTTCGAAAAGCTGGTTGCCCTGAACGTGGCTACCACCAAGTCTGCTCTGTTTGACACCACCGGTGACTTCACTTCCGCTTTCAGCGCCAAGAACCCCACCGACGCCCTGGCTGCACAAGCTGCCCTGGTCAAGCCCCTGGCTGAACAAGCTATCGCTTACGGCCGTTCGGTCTACGCTATCGCTACTGAAACCAGCGCTGAACTGACTTCCGCTACCGAAGCCAAGCTGGCTGAAGCCCAAAAGGCTGCTACCGCTGCTTTCGACAACCTGGCCAAGAACGCACCCGCCGGTTCTGAGTCCGTGTTCGCTGTGGTGAAGTCGGCTGTTGCCGCTAGCCAGAACGCACTGGAGTCTGCCAAGGCTTCCGCCAAGAAGGCTGTTGAACTGGCTGAAAAGCAAGCCATCAGCGCTACCGAACAAGCTCTGAGCTCTGTGGTCAAGGCTCCTGCCAAGAAGAAGTAATTCTTTGCACTTATCGCCAGTGGCCTTGTGTCGCTGGTGAAGAAAAAACCGCTGGAGTGATCCGGCGGTTTTTTTTTCGTTCAGCGTTTAAAGCGTCAGGCTGGTTGCCACGTCCCGCTCAAACTGTGCCATGGCCGCATTGGTTAGAGCGTCACCCGCCCAGGCGATCAAGCTTGCCGGTGGCAGGGTGACCGCCGCTGCACCAGCAGCGATTAAATGACTCAGCACCTCGGGCGATTTGATGCTGGCCGCGAGCAGCGCCGGACCGCCGTTTTTTTGCACCGCCACGCAGGCCTGTATGAAGGGCCAGACATCGCGACCGTCTGCGCTCAGGCGCCCGATATAAGGCGCGACATATTCGGCCCGTAAACCTTGGGCCCACAGCAATTGCACCGGATTCGACAAGCCTGTTAGCAAAATAGCCTGGCCTGTGTCCTGCACGGCCTGGATGCAGGCCAGCCAATCCGGATGGCAGGGCAACTTGATGGTCAGCTTGACGCGCGCATCTGCGGCCGTGGTTTGTAAAACTTCCAGCCATTGCAACGCCTCGGTTACGTCCGGGCGCGGCAGTTGCAGCATCAACTCGGCCAGGCCCGCGTCGGAAGCGGCACGCAGCAAACCGGTGTAGGTTGCCAACGTGACCGGCAGATTGGCCTGCAGTACCAGGGTCGGATTGGTGGTCACGCCTTGTACCGGCGGACAACCCGTTGGTAGCGTCCAGGATGAGGCAATAGCGGAATCCAGAAATACTTTCAAACCAGTCCCCTTGGTGAAAAAAGCGGTTACCTAATGTAGTGGCAAAATCGCTGGCATTCGCCTGTGCACCGACTCCGTCTGGCAGGCGATGAATCTGTTTTATCCCAACTTTTGCCTTTTGGCACACTGCACCATGACCTCCATTTTCGTACTCGGTGAAGCTTTGATGGATTGCGTCGCCACGGCCGATGGCCTGCTGCGTCCCCATGTCGGCGGCAGCCCTTTCAATCTGGCGCGGGCCGCTTCTTTGCGCGGTGCCAACGTCAGCTTTTTGAACCGTTTTTCACAAGACCAGTTCGGCGAGCAGATGCAGGCGCAATTGGCCAAGGACAAGGTGCAGATGATGTTGGGCAACAGCCGTCTGCCGACCTCGCTTGCGGTGGTGCAGGTGAAAGATGGCCAACCCAGCTACGGCTTTTATCGCGAAGGCATCGCCGACCGCGATTACAGCGTGGACGAAGTGCTGCACGTGCTCGCGCAGCAAACGCCCGGTGTGCTGCACACCGGCTCGCTGATGCTGGTGCCCCCCGAACACCACAAGGTGCTGGCGGTGCTGCAAGGGGCCAAGGCGCAGGGTTGGACGATTAGTGTGGACGTGAATTTACGCCCCAAATTGGCTGCCGACCTGGGCGCCTATGTGGCCGCCGTGCAGCAGGTCGCGGCACTCGCCGACTGGATCAAAGCCAGCGACGAAGATCTGGAGTTGCTGGGCTTTGGCGCGGCCAATAAAGACACCGCCGCCAGCATTGCCCAATCTTTTGCCGCCCAAGGTGCCAGCCGCATTGCGCTGACCTTTGGTGGCGATGGCGCATGGCTTAGCGTGGATGGCCAGTGGGCGCAGGATGGCGTTCCGCAAGTACGCGTGATCGACACCGTGGGTGCTGGCGACACCTTCTGGGGCAACTGCCTGGCCGACTGGACCCTGCAAGCCGACAACGCCGCGGCCAGCGTCGGCGATACCTTGAAGAATGCCATGCGTGCGGCCGCCATCAACTGCACCCGTGCGGGCTGCCAGCCGCCCACACATGCCGAGTTGTTCGGACAGGCGCAACAGCAGCAGCAACAACAGCAATAAACAAACGGCGCCAGTCGCCGCCAGCAATCCAGAGGCTCACCATGCAACTCTCCATCAATGGCAAAACCATGCAGGTCGACGTCGAGCCCGACATGCCCATTTTGTGGATGTTGCGCGATGCCTTGAACCTCACCGGAACCAAATTTGGCTGCGGCATTGCCGCCTGTGGTGCCTGCACCGTGCATTTGGATGGACAAGCGGTGCGGTCGTGCGTTTTGCCCGTCTCAGCGGCCGAAGGCAAGTCCATCACGACGATTGAAGCACTGGCCAAAGACGGCGTGCTGCACCCGTTACAGACGGCCTGGATTGCCGAGCAGGTGCCGCAATGCGGTTACTGCCAAAGTGGCATGTTGATGGCCGCCTCCGCCTTGCTCAAAACCAACCCCAAACCCAGCGATGCCGACATCGACGCCGCCATGACCAACATCTGCCGCTGCGGAAGCTACCAGCGTGTGCGGGCGGCCATCCACCGTGCCGCGCAAGCCGTTGCCGGGAGTGCAGCATGAAGCGCCGCACCTGGCTACTCAGCGCCCTGGGCGCAACCGGCGCACTGGTGGTGGGCTGGGGCATTTTGCCGCCGCGCCCACGCCTGGGCACGGCTGCCACGATGCTGCCCACCGAGGGCGATGTAGCGCTCAATGGCTGGATCAAAATTGCCAAGGACGGAAGCATCATTCTGGCTATGCCGCGCAGCGAGATGGGGCAGGGAGTGCACACTGGCCTGGCCATGCTGGTGGCCGAGGAACTTGATGCGCCCCTTAGCCTGGTGCGCCTGGAGCAAGCCACGGCCGACAAAATTTACGGCAACGTCAGCATGCTGGTGGCATCGCTGCCGTTTCATCCACTCGAGTCGGAAGGGCGCGACAAGCCCGCCAAGGTTCGCATGGGTGAGTGGATGGTGGGCAAGATTGCGCGCGAGTTGGGTATCAACGCCACGGGTGGTTCCTCCAGTCTGGCAGATGCCTGGGACACGGTGCCGCTGGCGGCTGCGGCGGCCCGTGCTGCACTGCTGGGTTCTGCTGCCAGGCAGTGGCAAATGCCGCTCGAAGAACTCACGATTCAGGCCGGCAGGGTGCAGCACCGTTCCGGCAAGAGCATGCATTTTGGTGAACTGGTCGCCGGTGCGGTGCAAAGCCCGGCACCTGTCGTGTTGAAAGACCGCAAAGATTGGAAGCTGATTGGCCAGAGTGCGCCGCGCAGGGATATCCCGGCCAAGGTCGATGGCAGCGCCGCCTTTGGCATTGACGTGCGTCTGCCCGGACTGTTGTTTGCCTCAGTGCACATGTGTCCGATGTTGGGCGGCACGGTCGCCACGCTGGATGAAAAGGCCGCACTAGCCCTGCCCGGTGTGAAAAAGCTGGTGCTGCTGGAGGCCGTCGCCGGTTCCACGGCAGGCTTTGCCGTGGTCGCCAAAACCAGTTGGCATGCGCGCGCCGCGGCGTCAGCCGTGCCGGTGCAATGGCAGCAGCGCAAAGAGGGCGCGCTGGACTCGGCGCGCATTCAGCAAAATCTGCTGGACACCCTGAAGACCGACAAGGGTTTTACTTTTTACGAAAAAGGCGACGCTGCAGTGGCCGAAGCCAGTGCTGCACGTGTCATCGAGGCGAGTTACACGGCACCGTATCTGGCCCACGCCACCATGGAGCCTATGAACTGCACGGCGCAATTCAAGGACGGCAAAGTGGAAGTCTGGGCTCCCACCCAGGTGCCCGGATTTGCCCGCGATGTGGCAGCACGCGTGGCCGGTGTGGATGTGGACCATGTCACGCTGCATGTCACCTACATGGGCGGCGGTTTCGGGCGTCGCCTTGAAATTGATTATGTTGCCCAGGCGGTGCGCGTGGCCATGGCCTGCGACGGCTTGCCGGTGCAACTGCTGTGGCCGCGCGAGGAAGACACCACGCACGACTTTTATCGGCCGCTGCATGTGGCACAGTTGCGTGCGGCGGTTGACGCCCAGGGCCACGTCAGCAGCCTGCGTATTCACTCTGCGGGTGACGCCATTACCCCGCGCTGGATGGCGCGTGGCCTGCCTGCGCTAGCC
This sequence comes from uncultured beta proteobacterium, assembly GCA_903870955.1. Lineage (GTDB taxonomy): Bacteria > Pseudomonadota > Gammaproteobacteria > Burkholderiales > Burkholderiaceae_C > Allorhodoferax. The sequence continues at coordinate 4,149 of CAIQEX010000382.1, read as the reverse complement.
GGACCTTTTGACACGCCCGATAAAACAACGGCCGAAGGGTTGTTTGATTTGCCCTACGGCTTTGCCAATCAGCACATGGCCCATGTGGCCACGCACTCGGGCGTGCCGGTGGGTTTCTGGCGCTCGGTGGGTCATTCACACAATGCCTTCTTTTCCGAGAGTTTTATCGATGAATTGGCGCACGAGACGCAACAGGACGCGCTAGCTTTTCGACAGGCCCTGCTGAAGGATGCGCCGCGTTATCTGGCGGTGCTGAATCTGGCGGCCGAAAAGGCGGCTTGGGGCTCGCCACTGCCAGAGGGCCATGCGCGTGGTATCGCGCTGCATGAGTCTTTTGGCTCCATCGTCGCTGAAGTGGTTGAAGTCTCGCTGGAAGGTGGCAAGCCACGTGTGCACACCGTGGTGTGCGCCGTGGACTGTGGCACGGTCATCAATCCGGGCTTGGTGGCGCAACAGATGGAAAGCGCCGTTATTTTTGGCCTGACTGCGGCGCTCTATGGCCGTATCGACATCGCTGAGGGTGTGGTGCAGCAGCGCAATTTCGATAGCTACCCCATGCTTACCTTGGCGCAGGCACCCGTGGTGGAGACCTGGCTGGTGCCCAGCTTGCGCCCACCGGCCGGGGTGGGTGAGCCAGGGGTGCCGCCACTGGCGCCAGCCCTGGCCAATGCGCTCTTCAAGCTGACTGGCAAGCGCCAGCGCAGCTTGCCCTTGCAGACTTAGCGTCCGTAGGTGGCGGTGAAGGTGGCGGTGCCCAGCAAGCCTGGGCCAATGCCCTTGTTCAGCACAAAGGAATACAGCGCTGCACTGCCCGTCTTGGGCACGCCGGCGGCCTTCTGCACGTCTTCGACACCCACCGCGTAGAGCGTGAAGTGGTAGTGGTGCGGCTTGTCGCCCACCGGTGGGCAGGGGCCACCGTAGTTGCCGTTTACGCCCGTCGCACCGGTGTCCTGGAAGTCGGTGTTGCCGCCGAAGGCCGGGGCTGGCAAGGTGGCGGGCGAGTTACCTGCCCCCTGGGGCAGGCCGGTGGTGCTGGCGGGCATGTTCAACACCGTCCAATGCCAAAAACCACTGCCGGTGGGGGCATCGGGGTCGTGCACCAGCAACGACAGCGATTTGGTGCCCGGGGGCACGTTCTTCCACTCCAGCGCGGGCGATACGTTTTCACCTTTACAACCAAAGCCATTGAGCACAAATTTGTTGTCAAAGCTGCCGCTGGCCAAGTCCGGGCTGCTGAGTGTGAAGGCTCCGCTTTGGGCGTGCAGGGTGCTGCACGCCAAGGTGCCCAGGCTGAACAGCGTTGCGGCGACGACGCGGGTGACAGGCTTCAATCGGGATGGTTGTTGCATGGATGAATCTCCTGAAAATTTGTATTGAGGGAAAGTTCCCGGTCAAATTATTTGCCAGAACGCAGTTCTCTGCCTAGGCCCAGTGAACAGACCCTTGGCTGGCATACCATTTATCCATGTTCTCCTCGACAGCCGCTTCGATGCGGTTGCGGCGAATTTTCATGGTCGGTGTCAGGTAGCCGTTCTCGATAGACCAGGGTTCGGGTGCAATCACCAGCATACGGAGCTGCGCATAGTCGGCCAATTGCTGGTTCACCTCCTTGAGTAGCCGGCTCAGTTCACGGTCTACCTCGGCCTTCACCTCTGGTGCACGCACGCGCGGGCGCAGGCCCTCGGCCAACACCACCATGGCGTAGGCTGAAGGTTGACCGACACCCGACACCATGCTGAGTTCGATCATGCCGTGCGCATTGAGCATGTTTTCAATCGGGGCAGGCGCGATGTACTTGCCCTTGGAAGTTTTGAACAACTCCTTCACGCGGCCAGTCAGCCTCAACAACCCGTCGGCCGTGCGCTCGCCCTGGTCGCCGGTGCGAAAAAAACCATCCTCGGTAAACACTTCGGCATCCAGATCGGGGCGTTTGTAATAGCCCACCATCCGGCCGGGCGATTTGATCAGGATCTCGTGTTCGTCGCTCAGGCGTACCTCCACACCCGGCATGGGTGTGCCCACGCAGCCAGGCGCGGCTTGCCCCATCCTGGATGCGTGCGAGTAGGCAAAGTCCTCGGTCATGCCGTAGGCCTCCATGAGGTTCAGACCTACGCGTCGGTACCAGGAAATCAACTCTGGTGGGATGGGCGCTGAACCGCTGGTGGCCAGCAGCACCTGATCTAGGCCCAATCCCTTGAGGACTTTGCGGGCCACGATGCGCCCAAGAATCGGGATGCCCAGCAACCGGTCCAACTTCTTGGCCGGCATCTTCTGAAACACGCCTTGTTGAAACTTCAACCACAAACGCGGAACCGACTGAAACACATTGGGCCGTGCCCGGTTCAGGTCCTGCAAAAAAGTGTCCAGCGAATCGGCAAAGTAAATGTGCGTACGTCCGTCTATCAGGGCGATGCATTCAATGCATGCGCGCTCGTAAATATGGGCTAACGGCAGGTAAGACAACACCCGCATGACGACATCGGCGCCAATCTGCTGCTGAATGTATTGCTGCATGCCCAGGCAGGCAGCCGTCGCGCCCTGGAAGCTGTGCATGACCCCCTTGGGTTGACCGGTGGAGCCCGAGGTGTACACCAATATGGCGATATCCGTTGCCGCGCGCATGGCCTTGCCCGTGAAGGGTGGGGTGCGACGGGTGATGGCTTCCCAGCCTTCAAACGTGGTTTTGGGTGCCAGTGGCATCGCAACACACGGCATGCCCGCAGGGACCGCCACCGCCTGGTGTTCCCACAGGTCCAGCTTGCCCACAAACAACAGGCTGGCACCGCTGTGCTCCAGCACGAAGCGAATCGTCTCGGCCGTCTCGGTTGGAAAAATGGCCACCGTGGTGCAGCCGGCCATCCAGATGGCCAATTCGGCCATAAAAAAATGGGCGCAATTCTTGGACAGGATGGCGACGCGTGCGCCGGGCTCAAAGCCCTGGGACTTGAGGTGGTTCGCCATACGGCGCGCCTGGTCCATGGTTTGCGCCCAGGTGTAATCCACCACCCGTCCGGCCCCAACCGGCTGTGTCATGAATACCCTGTCGGCGTACTGTTTCTCATGGGCGTACACGTAATCCAGAATTAGTTTTTCTTGTGGCACGGGCATGCCCTCTTGTGTGGAATGAAGGCTTTGTATTCTCCGGATATATCGCAAACTCCGTTTGGGGCTTACCCTATTCACGTAAGTCCCAAGTTGTATTTTTTGGCACGGACGCCGTGTTCCAATGGCGGTATGAATCCTGATGCAAAAACGCTCTGGCGCGCCCCCCAATGGGCCTTCGCCATTCTTCTTGCGTTGCTTGGCATGCTCGGGCCTTTTTCGATTGACACCTACCTGCCGGCTTTCTCTGGCATCGCACTTTCGCTGGACGCCACGCCGGTGCAAATGCAGCAAACGCTGTCGGCCTATCTCTTTGGTTTTGCCTTCATGAGCCTGTTTCATGGCTCGATTTCGGACAGCCTGGGGCGCAGGCCGGTGGTGCTGTGCGGGCTGGCGGTATTCACACTTGCATCGCTGGGCTGCGCGCTTTCACAAAGCATCGGGCAGTTGATTTTTTTCCGGGTGCTGCAGGGTCTATCCACGGGGGCAGGCATCGTTGTGTCGCGCGCCATCGTGCGCGATATGTACCCACCGTCGCAAGCGCAAAAGGTGATGAGCCAAGTCACCATCTTCTTTGGCGCCGCTCCCGCCATTGCGCCGATGCTGGGGGGCTGGTTGTTGATCCATTTCAATTGGCATGCCATCTTCTGGTTTCTGTGCGGCGTGGGCGTCACGTTAGGGGTGGCCAATTACCGCTTGCTGCCAGAGACCTTGCACCGCGATCAGCGCCAGCCATTCAACCCTCGCAATCTGCTGGCGGGTTACTGGAAACTGGGTTCCGATCCGCGCTTCTTTTTGCTGGCGCTGGCTAGCGGCATTCCCTTCAATGGCATGTTCTTGTACGTGTTGAGTGCGCCGGCATTTTTGGGTCAGAGCCTGGGCTTGCCACCCGAGCACTTCTTCTGGTTTTTCATGCTCACCATCTTCGGCATCATGGCGGGGGCCTGGGTCAGCGGACGTGCCGCCGGTAAGCTGACACCCAAGCGGCAGATTCGCAACGGCTTTGTTGTCATGCTGGGTATTGGCGTAGTCAATTTGACGGCCAAT
>CAIQEX010000381.1 GCA_903870955.1 uncultured beta proteobacterium | reverse complement strand
GCCTCAAAACCCAGGTTTGATTCAATCCCCCGATTGCCCGTGGCTTTGAGCAAGTCCGTAGTGACCAAAATGGGTTGGGACTGAAAACCACTGGGTGCGGTGCCAGCCAGCCCGCGGTTAAGTTCATCTGCGAGTTGATAGCCCTGCATTTTCAAAGGCTCGGCGACGGTAGCGACCTGTTGGGAAACACCCGCACCAATGCGGCTTAGTGCCTTGGTGGAGCCGTCGCCAGCTGACACGCTGAGGATGTCGTTGCGTTTGGCCTGCAATAACGGGTAGTTGATTTCATCGAAGTACACATCATTGATGGCCAGGCTGTACGTCCACGCCGCGCCGTGGGCCGCGATCAGCTTGGGGACCACCACGGGCATCGCTGCGGCTGCGTCCGAGATGAGCACGTTCTCCACCGCCAATACCTTGCAACCCTTGTAATCCTGGCAGGCATTGATGGTCTGCTTCATCGCTTCAGTCTTGGCGTTGGCGACGGCGTACTGGTTGTCGTTGAAGATCACCACGCCAACTTGCCGCTTGTTGGCGAGGGCATCCTTGATCACATAGGTGGCGGCTATTTTCGCTACATCGACCGGCCGGGTTGAGACATTGACGAACAACTCCTTGGTCGCGCCGGGTTCCTTGCCTGCATGCCAGCCCAGTAAAACAACCTTGGCATGTTTGGCGCGCTCCACTTGTTCAGTGAAATCGGTTGGTTCAAAGCCACCAAAAACAATGCCGTCAGGGGGGTCGGAAAGCACGCGTGTCAGAAGTGCCGCCTGCGTCGCTTTGAGGCTGCGTCCATCTTCAAGCTGGATCTTCCATCCCAGTTTCTGCGCCGCCTCTTCAAAGCCTCTGTAGACACCCATCACGCCGCCATTCTTGAAGTCCGAGGCAATAAATGCCACCCGCTTTCCCGACTGTGCTGGGGGTCCTGGGGGGAGGTGCAGGGGCGATTGTGCAGATGCAGAAACTGCGAGCAAAGCCAATAAGCCTGAAAGGCCACGTCGAAGCTTCATGATGCCTCCTCTTTGCTAAACAGTCTTCAATACCGCATTCAGCCTGACAGCCACACGTCCGATACCAAGACGAAAATCATCGGCGTGCAGGTCGCCGATCAAGCGCTTTGTCTAGCCCAAAGCGTCGTTCACCTGTTCGTTAAATTCGGCCAGGCTGACGGCCGCGTTGACTTCGCGCGGCAGCGCATCGCGGGCGGAGAATACGCCCAGGATCTTGCCTTCGGCGGTGATCACCGGCAGGTTTCTAAAGCCGCGTTCAATCATCAGCAGTACCGCGTCAGCCACCTTGGTTTCCGGGGGCACGGTGCGCGGGCCCCGCGTCATCACCGCCGAACAGGCGGTGGTGGCCGGGTCCAGCGCTTTGGCCATGACCCGCGTCATCAGGTCCCGCTCGGTCACGATACCCAGCAAGGTGTTGCTGCTGTCGATGATGAGCACGCTGCCACAGTTGGCACGTGTCATGACGCAGGCCGCTTCATACAGGCTGGCGTTCGGCCCCAGGCTGATCACGTGGCGCTGGGACATGGACTGAAAGACGGTACGTTCGGGCATGGCGTATCTCCTGTGCGGTCGTGAAGCTTTGTATTGAGGATTTATCTTAGCGAAGCGTTGATTTTTTCCAATGCCTTTTTTCCCGGGCACAGCTCGGGTGCATTGAAGGTGTTGAGCGGGTGCTCACTGGTGTTGAGTGCGGTGTGCAGGTCGGTGGCCAGCGAATCCATGTACAGCAGGCCGGTCACGACCTCGCCACGCGCCGAGTGTTGCTGCATGTAGTTCATGGCGGCGTTGCGGTCGGTCGGGTCGTAGTCGCTGTGCAACTTGCGCAAGCGCAGAATGCTGCCGTCGTGTTGCGGCACATCCACCACTTCGCCGGGCGCGTAGCTGGTGGTGATCTCCTCGCCGGGCACCATGAAGTCAATGCGGCTCACGGCCTCGTTGTGCTGGCGCACATAGTCGTAACTCTTGGTGCTGCCACCATGGTTGTTGAAGGTCACGCACGGGCTGATGACGTCAATAAACGCGGCACCGCCGTGGGCGATGGCGCCCTTGATCAGCGGAATCAGTTGCGCCTTGTCGCCACTGAAACTGCGCGCCACGTAGGTCGCACCCAGTTGCAGTGCAATGCCCACCAGATCCACCGGGCTGTCGCTGTTGATGACACCCTTTTTGCTCTTGGAACCCCGATCCGCCGTGGCCGAGAACTGGCCCTTGGTCAGGCCATAGACGCCATTGTTTTCCACGATGTAGGCCATGCGCACGCCGCGCCGCATGGCGTTGGCGAACTGGCCCAAGCCGATGGAGGCGGAGTCACCGTCGCCGGATACGCCCAGATACAGCAGATCGCGATTCGCCAGGTTGGCGCCGGTCAGCACCGAGGGCATGCGTCCGTGCACGGTGTTGAAGCCGTGGGAGGCGCCTAGAAAGTAATCCGGCGTCTTGGAACTGCACCCAATGCCTGAGAGCTTGGCCACGCGGTGCGGTTCAATGTCGAGTTCCCAGCAGGCCTGAATGATGGCTGCCGAAATCGAGTCGTGCCCGCAACCGGCGCACAGCGTGGAGATGCGACCCTCGTAATCACGCCGGGTGTAGCCCACCTTGTTGGTGTGCAGTGTGGGGTGGTGCAGACGGGGTTTTGCGATGTAGGTCATACGGTCTCCTTCTGCTTCTTGGCGGCTTCCATGCGTTTGGCAATGGCACCTGCGATAAACCGGGCGGTGATGGGTGTGCCGTCGTAGTGCAGCACGCGCGGCAGTTTGGCCGGGTCGAAATCCAGTTCGTTGACCAGCAGGGAATGCATCTGGCCATCGCGGTTTTGTTCCACCACAAACACCGTATCGTGCTCGGCGATAAAGGTCTGCACCGAGTCGGGGAAGGGGTAGGCGCACAGGCGCATAGCGTCCAGATGCAGATCCTGTACTTCCAACTCGTCCAGTGCTTCGCGCATGGCCGGGCTGGTGGAGCCGAAATAGATCACACCAAAACGCGTCTCCTTTTTGCCTTTCCGGAAAATCGGTTGTGGCACCAGATTGGCCGCCGTTTTGAATTTGCGCAGCAACCGTTCCATGTTGTAGATGTAGTCCGGCCCACGCTCGGAGTACATGGCGTAGGGGTTGCGTGTGGTGCCACGGGTGAAGAACGCGCCCTTGCTGGGGTGCGTGCCGGGCAGGGTGCGCCAGGGGATGCCGTCGCCATCCACATCCTTGTAGCGGCCAAAGTCTTTGCCGGCTTCCAGTTCTTCTGCGGTCATCACCTTGCCACGGTCATAACCCTTGCCTTCTTCCCAGACAAAGGGTTTGCACAGGCGCTGGTTCATGCCGATGTCCAGATCGGTCATCACAAAAATGGGCGTCTGCAGGCGGTCGGCCAGATCGAGTGCTGCCGCCGAATGTTCAAAGCATTCATGCGGGTCCTGCGGGAACAGCAGCACATGCTTGGTGTCGCCGTGTGAGGCGTAGGCGCACGACAGAATGTCGGCCTGTTGTGTGCGCGTGGGCATACCGGTGCTCGGCCCGCCGCGCTGCACATTGACGATGGTGACCGGGATTTCGGCAAAGTAAGCCAACCCGATGAATTCCGTCATCAGTGACACGCCGGGGCCCGAAGTTGCAGTGAAGGCGCGTGCGCCATTCCAGCCGGCTCCCACCACCATGCCGATGGAGGCCAACTCATCTTCGGCCTGCACGATGGCGTAGCGGTGTTGTCCGGTCTCCGGGTCGACGCGGAATTTCTCGCAGTATTTCTGGAAGGCTTCCGGTACCGATGTGGACGGTGTGATGGGGTACCAGGCCGCCACTGTGGCGCCACCATAAACCAGGCCCAAGGCGGCAGCGCTGTTGCCATCGGTAAAGATCTGGTCACCCACGGCGTCGGCGCGTTGCACGCGGATGCCCAGCGGGTAGGACATATTCGCCTTCACATAGTTACGCCCCAGGTGCAGGGCCTGCACGTTGGACTCCAGCAGCCGCTCCTTGCCCTTGTATTGCTCGGCAAACAGCTTCTCGAACACTTCGGCGTCTACGTCGAGCAGGGCGGACAAGGCACCTACGTAGATGATGTTCTTGAACAACTGGCGCTGGCGTGGTTCGGAATAGGCGTTGTTGGAAATCTCGGTCAGCGGCACGCCAATCGTCAATACGTCGTCGCGAAATTTGCTCGGCGGCAGTGGGCGGGTGCTGTCATAAAACAGGTAGCCGCCACTCTCGACCTCCGCAATGTCGGTGTCCCAGGTTTGCGGGTTCATGGCCACCATCATGTCCACGCCACCGCGGCGGCCGTGATAGCCCTTCTCACACACCCGGGCCTCGTACCAGGTTGGCATGCCCTGGATGTTGCTGGGGAAGATGTTGCG
>CAIQEX010000380.1 GCA_903870955.1 uncultured beta proteobacterium | reverse complement strand
GCTGGGTGCTGCGGTAACGCGCCAGGTCTTCGCGCACCAGGCTGGAGTCGGTCTCGCGGTAGCGCCGCTGCATGTTGGGGATGATGCCTTCGAAGGGGTGCTTCTTGCTCAGTTTCTTGCCCTTGGACAGGCCCGAGTCCATCACGTAGTTGAACTTTATTTCTTCTTCACCGGATCCCTGCAGAACCGCCTGCTGCACTGCCGCGCCGAGTGACTCGAAGGGCTGTTCGATGTCGAACTTATAGTGTTTGGCCAGACTCTCCAGCAACGCAAAGTAATAGCCGTTGCGCCGGTCCCAGCCCTTGATGGCGCCACTGGCCAGGCTCAGCGTGGGGAAGGCCACAACCCGGCTCGGGTCGAAAAACTCCTGCGCACCGAGTCCGTCACAGGACGGGCAGGCACCGACCGGCGAGTTGAACGAGAACAGACGCGGCTCCAACTCGGCAATCGAGTAGCTGCACACCGGGCAGGCGAACTTGGCGTTGAACAAATGTTCCTGCTGGCTGTCGATTTCAAGCGCGATGGCGCGGCCACCGGCCAGGCGCAGTGCGGCTTCGAAACTCTCAGCCAGGCGCTGCTGGATTTCAGGGCGCACCTTGAGGCGGTCGATGACGACGTCAATGTCGTGCTTCTCGGTCTTTTTGAGTTGCGGCAACTGGTCGAATTCATAGGCCTGGCCATCGACGCGAAAGCGCACATAGCCCTGCGCCTGCATGTCGGCAAAAATTTCCAGAAACTCGCCCTTCTTTTCGCGCGCCAGTGGCGCCAGAATCATCAGACGGGTGTCTTCGGGCAGTTCCAGCACCGCGTCCACCATCTGGCTCACGGTCTGGCTTTGCAGTGGCAATTGGTGCTCAGGGCAGTAGGGCGTACCGGCGCGGGCAAACAGCAGGCGCAGGTAGTCATGGATTTCCGTCACCGTGCCGACCGTGGAGCGCGGGTTGTGGCTGGTGGCTTTTTGCTCGATGGAGATGGCGGGCGACAGGCCCTCGATCATGTCCACATCGGGCTTGTCCATCACCTGCAGGAACTGGCGCGCATAGGTGGACAGGCTTTCCACATAGCGGCGTTGCCCCTCGGCGTACAGCGTGTCAAACGCCAGGCTGGATTTGCCGGAGCCGCTCAAACCGGTGATCACCACTAGCTGATTGCGCGGGATGTCCAGATCGATGTTCTTCAGGTTATGGGTGCGCGCACCTCGAATGCTGATGCTTTGCTGCTGCAAGGCGCGACCGAGGTATTTACCCTGGTCGACCGGGTCGAGATGGAGAGCGTCAGTAGGAGAATTCAAAGCAATGGCCGGGTGGAAAACAACCCTCCATGATAGACAGCTTCAAAGGCGGGATAATCTGCCGACAATTCTGGAGAAAACCATGGCATCCGTTAACAAAGTCATTCTGGTCGGTAATTGCGGCCGCGACCCCGAAATCCGCTACCTGCCCTCGGGTCAGGCCGTGGCCAACGTCAGTGTGGCCACCAGCAGCCGCCGCAAGGACAAAAACACCGGCGAAACCATTGAAGACACCCAATGGCACCGCGTCACTTTTTACGACCGTTTGGCCGAAATCGCCGGCGAATACGTGCGCAAAGGCCGCCCGATCTACGTGGAAGGCCGTTTGAAGTATGGCAAGTACACCGATCAGTCGGGCGTGGAAAAGAACACCGTGGACATCGTTGCGACCGAATTGCAGCTGCTCGGTGGCCGTGAAGGCATGGGCGGCCCAAGCGACGGTGGCGACGAGGGTTCCGGCTCGGCACCGCCAGCGCGCCGACCCGCCCCCGCACCCCGCGCGGCCGCGCCAGTCGCTGCACGCCAAGCCCCAGCGCCGCGCCCTGCGAGTGGTTTTGACGACATGGATGACGATATTCCGTTTTGATCAGTACGTTTTCAATAAACGTTTCTAACCCCTTCAAAGCCCGCGACAGCGGGCTTTTTGCTT
>CAIQEX010000379.1 GCA_903870955.1 uncultured beta proteobacterium | reverse complement strand
TCTTCCGTCCCTTCGCAGCTGCCTGGTTTTCAGCCGCCGTCTGAAGGAAGTTGATGGTGTTGATAAAGCGACTTTGAACAGCGCCCAAATTCGCACGCGCACCGTTGATCGCCGTCAACGCGTCGTCCAGCGCGCTGATGTTGGCGGCATTGGCACTGGTTGCAGCCGTGCTGATCGCACTTGCCGCGCCAGCGCCATAGGCCGCTGTCAAGTTGCTTGAGGCCACACTCATCTGGGTAGCAGAAACCGAGATGGTCTGACCCGAATTCGCACCCACCTGGAAGTCAAACTGTGCCGTAGTGTCCAGCAATGACTGACCATTGAACTGGACCGAACTCACGGTACGCTGAATTTCAGTCGACAGCTGGGTGTATTCCTGATTCAACGCAGAGAGGTCGCTTGAAGTGTTGGTGCCGTTGGTCGCCTGAACCGCCAATTCACGCATCCGCTGCACCATGTCGGTCAGGGTCTGCAAGCCACCTTCAGCCGTTTGCGCCAACGAGATACCGTCATTCGCGTTGCGCACCGCCACATTCATGCCACGGTATTGGGAATCCATCCGGGTCGCAATGGCCAGGCCAGCGGCATCGTCCTTGGCGCTGTTGATGCGCAGACCCGAAGACAAACGCTGCATCGAAATAGACAGTGAAGAACTGTTCATACCCGCATTCCGCTGAGAATTCAGCGAATTGATGTTGGTATTAATCGTGTAACTCATGATAGAAGCTCCTATAAGTGATTGAACCGGATTTACCGGAGTCAGAATGGCTATTGCCCCTCTGACAACGAACCCTGGTTGAAGCTCGTTGGTTTATTTATCGGTGCACCTTCCGGGAACTTTAGGGCTGAAATTGCGCAAACCCTGAAATTGTTGCCACCCCGCGTCTTGTAGGAATTTTCCTGACAAGGCCGCGCGCGCAGCCTTACATCCCAAACATCCAAACGCTGATTCAAGTATCGGCAAGCTGCTTCCAGAATTCAGTCCATGGTGAGCAGCAAACAAAAGGATGCTGTTTACCTCCTAAATAAATGCACTACTTTTTGGAGCCAGCCATGACAAACGAACAAATTCTTTCTGAGATTCGGGAAGCCAATTTGACTTACCTGATGCTGGCCCAGAATCTGATCCGACAGGACAAGGCCGAAGCCCTGTTCCGCCTGGGGATGTCAGAAGAGTCGGCAGACATGATCAGCGCACTGTCACCGGCCCAGATCATGAAAATTGCTTCCGGCAATATGCTGCTGTGCCGCTTCCGTATGGACGACGAAACCGTCTGGAACCTGCTGACTAACCACAGCGCCACCAAAGTTGACAACGATGCAACAACCCGGTTGCATGCCAGCATCCTGATGGCCGGTCGCTACGCCGAAGCCCTGTAAATCTCAAAAACGACCCGGAGCAGCAACATGGCCACCAAAAGCGTACTGAATGATTCCAAGCAAGTGGAGCGCGCCGTCGCCCTGATCAACCTGGGCGCGCGCCTACAGGTGCTGGAAAGCGAAACCGACCTGTCCTATGAGCGCCTGCTGCGCCTGTACAAGGAAGTGGCCGGGCGCTCGCCGAGCAAGGGGCAACTTCCCTTCTCCACCGAATGGTTTCTGACATGGCAGCCCAATATCCATGCCTCGCTGTTCCAGAACACCTACGAATACCTGACCAAGGTCAGCGCTTTGGAAGATATTGACGCCATCATGAAGGCCTACAAGCTCTATACCGAGCAGATTGCGGCCTGTGGCGTAGAGCCCTTGCTGTCCATCACGCGTGCCTGGCGCCTGGTCAAGTTCATCGACAACAACATGCTATCCATGACCAAATGCTCCAAATGCGGCGGCCACTTTGTCTCGGAAGCCTACGAAAACAGCCGTCACTTCGAGTGCGGTCTGTGCTCGCCACCGGCACGTGCCGGCAAGGGCGCCGGTGCCGGTGGGATCATGTTGCACTGACGGACAAGCCCCTAAATTCAAGTACACCCCCCGGTCGGACGATATGATGGAGTCAGGCCCTAAAAAGCCACTCTATTCAACCTATGGGGCTTGCCGCCCCGCTGTCACACTCACGCTATGTTTGTAATCGTTGGCTGGGTCATCGTTATCGCTTGCGTGTTTGGCGTGTTCATTGCACACGGGGGAAACATCGGCGTGGTGCTGCACGCCCTGCCTTTCGAGCTAATCACCATTGGTGGCGCCACCGCAGGCGCATTTGTTGCGAACAACCAGATGAAGGTGATCAAGGCCACTATGAAGGGCCTGGGTTCCTGCTTCAAAGGCAGCAAGTACAGCAAAGCGCGTTATATGGACCTGATGGCGCTGATGTATGACATCCTGCAAAAAGCCCGCAAGGAAGGTCTGATGGCCATTGAAGGCGATGTGGAAAACCCACACGATTCGGCCATTTTCAAAAAATATCCCACGGTGGGGCACGACCACCATGTGGTCGAGTTCATCACCGACTACCTGCGCATGATGGTTTCCGGCAACCTCAATGCCCACGAAATCGAGTCCCTGATGGACAGCGAAATCGAAACCCACCACCACGAAGAACACTCGGCTGTCGCTGCGTTGCAACGTGTGGCAGGCGGCTTGCCCGCGTTTGGTATTGTCGCGGCCGTGCTGGGCGTGGTGAACACCATGGGCTCGGTCGGCCAGCCCCCGGCAGTGCTGGGCGGCATGATCGGTTCCGCCCTGGTCGGTACCTTTTTGGGTATCTTACTGGCCTATGCCTTTGCCGAACCCCTGGCCGGTATTCTGGAACAGAAAGTGGAAGAATCCGGCAAGGAACTGCAGTGCATCAAGACCACGCTACTGGCCAGTATGCAGGGCTACAACCCGTCCACGGCCATTGAATTTGGTCGCAAAGTGCTTTACTCGACCGAGCGTCCCAGCTTTACCGAACTCGAAGCGTTCGTGAAAAAGAAATAGGCCCACGGGAATCTGACCATGGCAGGAGACGCCAAAAAACTTCAGCCCATCATCATCAAGCGCGTCAAAAAAGGCGGACACGCGGTGCATGGTGGTGCCTGGAAGATCGCCTACGCCGACTTCGTGACTGCCATGATGGCTTTCTTTTTGTTGATGTGGCTGCTGGGCAGTACCTCCGAGGGTGACAAAAAGGGCATTTCCGATTACTTCCAGTCGCCACTAAAGGTGGCCTTGCAAGGGGGCAGCGGTGCCGGCTCCAGCAACAGCCTGATCAATGGCGGCGGCAATGACATTACCCAGACCGCTGGCCAGGTTGCCAAAACCGATTCGGAAGAAAAGCGCGCCAAGCGGGTTGCTACTGAACAGTTCCGCCAAAGCGAGGCCAAGGCCGACTCGCGCCGCCTGTCGGCGCTCAGTGCCAAGATTGCAGCGGCCATTTCCAACAACAAGAAACTTTCGGAATTCAGTTCGCAGATCAAACTGCAAATCACCCCGGATGGCCTGCAAATCCAGATTGTGGATGACCAAAAACGGCCGATGTTTGACATCGGCAGCGCTTCGGTGAAGCCCTATATGCACGATATTCTGCGAGAAATCGGCGTCACGCTGCTGGACGTAGAGAACAAGATCAGTCTGGACGGCCATACCGACCGTTCCGCCTACGGCAGCCCGCTGGGCTACAGCAACTGGGAGCTTTCCGCCGACCGCGCCAATGCCACGCGGCGCGAGTTGATGGCGGCCGGAATGCCGGAAGACAAATTGGCGCGCGTGGTCGGAATGGGTTCCAGTCTCCCCTATGACCCCGAGAACCCCAAAGATCCCAGCAACCGGCGAATTACTTTGCTGGTAATGACCCGCGAGGCAGAAGAACGTCTGCTGGGCACCAAGCGCCCTGAAATCGATCCCACTACCGAGGCCGCGCCGGATGCGCCGGTAGCAAAATCGGCGCCGTGATACCTGAAAATTTCGGTCATACTCTTAGCTAACAGAAAAATCGCCCGCGAAAGAGCTTGTCATGTCCAAAGAATTGCGTTTTCTAATCGTTGATGACTTCTCGACCATGCGTCGAATCGTGCGCAACTTGCTCAAAGAAAGTGGTTACGGCGACGCCGATGAGGCCGAGGACGGTGTGATTGCCCTACAAAAACTGCGCAACAGCAGCTTTGACTTTGTGGTGAGCGACATCAACATGCCAAATATGAATGGCTTCCAGTTGCTTGCCGAAATCAAAAAAGACGAAAAACTCAAGCACCTTCCCGTGCTGATGGTCACTGCTGAGGCGCGCAAGGAAGACATCGTCATGGCCGCCCAACAGGGTGCCGCTGGTTACATTGTCAAACCCTTTACCAAGGCCACCCTGGAAGACAAGGTCAACCACATCCTGACCAAGCTGGGTCTCAAATAAGCATGTCTACACAGAACGCCACCCCAGCGAATGCGGAGTCCGCAGTGATGGATGTTCACCAGCAAATTGGCGCCCTGACGCGCCAGTTGCACGATTCGCTCAATGGCCTGGGCCTGACCGCCAAGGTACAAAATTTGGCAGGCGAGTTACCCGATGCCAAAAGCCGTTTGTCCTACATTGCGCGTCTCACCGGTGAAGCAGCGGAAAAGGTGCTCAACCAGGTCGACCAGGCCAAGGCCCAACACGACTTCATTGCTTCTGAAACACACCGCATTGGGCAACTTATCGTCAAGGACCCGGTGGCCGCCGTGGCCAAGGGCCATGTGATGAACTTTATCGAAGACGTGGACAAGGCCAGTCGTGCGGTGGACGAACACCTGACCGCCATCATGATGGCCCAGGACTTTCACGACCTCACGGGCCAGGTGATTGCCAAGGTGGTTAACCTGGCTGCCACGATCGAAGAGCAATTGGTGCAGTTGCTGATTCAGACGGCTCCCCCCGATGCCGTGGTCAAGGCGCCTGCGGTGCACGAGCCCTATGTGCCGGCGCTGGACGGACCCGTGGTCAAGGTGGAAGACAATCCGGATGTGGTGACCAACCAGTCCGAGGTCGACGACTTGCTGGCCAGCCTGGGGTTCTGATTTGACCCCCGCGGTTGCCCACTGCGTGTGGCGCCCTGCCCCCCGAGGGGGTCGCATTTTGCCTTGGGGCGGCCCGGCGGCAAAACATAGCCTCCACGGATTTTCTTGAACAGGCGGGATTTCTCCCCGCTATTCCACCTTTAGTTTTGGGGGTCGCTCGCGACAATGGTCTGAACCACTCAACGTTCACACCATGGAATCCGGCAGCCAAGATCGCAATTTACCCGCCTCAGAACGCAAGCTTCAAAAAGCGCGTGACGACGGCCAGGTCAGCCGTTCCGAAGACCTGACCCACCTGGCCGTGCTGGGTGTGGGGGGTTTGGCCGTACTGGTGCTGGCGCCCCGCGTGTTCGAGCATTTGCGCCTGG
>CAIQEX010000378.1 GCA_903870955.1 uncultured beta proteobacterium | reverse complement strand
TGTTCTTTGGGAAGCATCTCGCGCAGTTCATAGGCGGCCGGCAAGCCACCGATTCCTGCGCCGACGATCACGATATGGGCCATGGTTTTGTCTCCTGGTGTTGTATGTAATTAATGGTTTGATAGTTGCGTGGAAAGTTCATCAAAGCAGCAAATCGTCGATGAATTTCAACATGGCAGTTGAGCTGAAGTCGCGTTCTCCTTCCGCCCTCATGACAATTCTTCCGTCCCTGTTTATCAGAAAGGAACTCGGTAGCCCCTGCACAGAGTAGGACTTGGCAACCTGACTCTTGCTATCCAGCAGAATGGGAAATGTAGGCATGGGCTTGAACAAACCCAAACTGGCGAAAGCATTTTCTGAAGATTCGCCCTGATTGATTCCCAGAACCATGAAGGACTGTTTCATTTTCGACTGATACAACCGCTCGAGTGATGGCATTTCAAATCTGCAGGGTGGACACCAGGATGCCCAAAAATTCAGCAGCACCACTTTTCCGCGATAGTTGGAAAGTGCATGATTGCGCCCGTCAAGGTCTTCTAGCGTGAAGTCTGGCGCAGCATCCTTCAACGCGACTCCAGCGCAAGCGCCTTTGCTATTTAACAACAGCGCTGCGGCCGAGATAGAGGCGAGCCCTTGCAACACCCGTCTGCGCACGATGGGTCTCATCGAAATCAATCCCATGTCAGGTTGTTGCAGGCGTAGCAATCATCCTTGAGCACGCCCAGGCGAACCAGCAGCGCATGAATTTGGCACCCCACACAGACCCCGAGAACAGTCTCCATCCACATAAAGCCAATACAGACCCAGACCGATACCATGGGCACCCAGCGGGACATATAGTTGGCAGTGGTGGGCAACAGTTCATGCGCACTTAGCCGGTTCACCCAAGTGGCAAAAGTATCTGGATTGAAGAAGACGATGCAAGTCGCAATCAGCGCCGTACCAATCGACCAGGCGAATCGTTTTGGTTGCAGGGGCTTCCATACGGGTTTGGTGTTGCGGGCCAGCAGACTTCCAATCAGAATGGTCGGCGAAAAATGCGACGTCATTTTGAACATGCCACTGAGCATCTCAAAAAGTGCATAGAACAAAACGTAGGTCTGCTTCGAATATTCGAAAGTGCGCTTTATCGCTTCCACATGGTACAAAATCCGCCCGTCGAAGTCGGTATCGAATGTGTCCTCGATGTACGCCCCGGTAACAAACCAGTGGGAACCTGACACCACGTCAAACAGGGTAAAAGCCATGTAGAGCGGAATGACCAGCAAAATGCCAGCCCGAATCCGCACCGCCACATCGTTGATAAATACCGAGGACTCGGCGAGGTCGCGAAACCAAAGGTGTCTGAAAACACTTTGGTTTTGGTCAAGCCGTGCCATTGCCTGTGACCGGCATTAAGCCAAAAAGCCAGGATTGGGTAACACACCGTTCAAGTTGGGCGTGTTGAGCTTGCGCTGGCTGACCTTGCCACCACTGGCTTTGAGCCACTCCTCTGCGACCTCCCAAACTTGCTTATTCCCAGCCGAACGTGCAGCCTCGGCCACCGGCGCCCAACCGGCCACGGTGTACTTCTTATCCGCCTCAATGGGCTTTCCGTTGAGCCGCATATTGTCAATGCGCTTGCCCATGCCGGCCATCGGGCTACAGCTGTACTGCAAACCGCCCACGCGCACCATGTCGCCACCCTGCTGATAGTAGGGGTCGGGGTTGAAGAGGTTGTCGCACACGTCTTCCAAAACTGTCTTGATGGTGCTGCCACTCATCTCGGTCAGCGTGGCATAGGAGTAGGTCGTAGCAGTCATGTCCATCAACCATTCGCGGGTGATGGCCTGGCCCGGCAGCAGGCTGGTACCCCAGCGAAAGCCAGGCGAAAAGGCCATGTCCGCACCCTGTACCTCCATCAGTGCATCCAGCAGCAACTGGTCACCCGTGCCATTGAAGTTTCCGCGGCGGTAGAGCGTACCTTCGGTTACTGCCAGCTGCTCGGCCAGCTTGGCCTCGTAAGGCGCACGGATCTTGTTGATGAGCGCGTCCATCTCGCGGTCTGCCGGCAACATGTTGGAAAAGATGGGTAACAACTTATAGCGAAAGTCACTCACCTTTTTGTCTTTGATTTCGAAGTCCAGAACGCCCAGGAACTTGCTATTGGAGCCCGCATTCGTAACGATAGTCTTGCCACCTTTATTGCTGACGATGCTGGCCACCGGCATACCATCGTGGGTATGACCACCCATGATGGCATCTATTCCACTCACGCGGCTTGCCATCTTCAAGTCCACATCCATCCCGTTGTGCGACACGACCACGACAACTTGCGCGCCCTTGCCGCGCGCTTCATCCACCATCTTCTGCATGTTCTCGTCCTGGATTCCAAAGGCCCAGTCCGCCACCATGTAGCGGGGATTGGCAATCGGCGTGTACGGGAACGCCTGGCCAATGATGGCACAGGGAACACCATTGATTTCGCGGATCACATAGGGCTTGAACACCTGGTCACCAAAGTCGTTGGTCTTGACGTTCTGCGCTACAAAATCAATCTTGCCGGCAAAGTCTTTTTCAACGATTTCTTTCACACGTTCCATACCGTAAGTAAATTCCCAATGGCCGGTCATGACATCGACGCCCAATAGCTTGCAAGCATCCACCATGTCCTGACCATTGGTCCACAAAGAAGTGGCCGAACCCTGCCAGGTGTCACCGCCGTCCAGCAGCAAGGCGCCAGGACGACTGGCCTTCAGGCGCTTGACCAGCGTTGCCAAGTGTGCAAAACCGCCTACCTTGCCGTAGCGTAGTGCAGCCTTCTCAAAATCCAGGCACGATAGCGCATAGGACTCTGCCGTTCCTGGCCGCACATTGGCTGTCTTCAGCAAATGTTCACCAACCAAATGCGGCAGATTGGCCTGCATGCTGCCTATGCCCAAATTGACGCTGGGCTCCCGAAAGTAAATCGGCTTGAGCTGCGCATGGCAATCTGTCATGTGAAGAAAGGAAACCGAACCAAACTTGGGAATGTCATATAGTCCATTCGATGCCGCGCCCACCTCACCCTCAGCGTAGGCACTCAGCCCCATGCCGGCCATGGTTCCCGCACCAAGGACCTGGAGAAATTCACGTTTGGTCAGATTCATAATTTAGCTTCAACTTATATAAAAAATAGACCCGGACATGGACGGGCTCAAATAGTTATTGATTCACGGGGGACTTGGGGTCAAGCAACAGGGCAACCAGATCACGCACTTGCTGCTCAGAGAGAATGCCCATATGACCAGCACGAGGCATGTTGGAGCAGGCGTTGTAGGCCTTACTGTTCCAGATTCGGCCCCAGGTGTACTCCACCATCAGTTTGGAGTCCGGGCTATTGGGGTCCGTCACGCCACGGATTTTTCCGTAGTTGTAGAGACTTGGTCCGATCGTCCCGAAAGAGATTTCCTTATTGTCGATCTGATGGCAGTTGTAACAGTTGCCGCCATTTACCGTTTTGGCATCGTCGGTCCAGGTCAGGCCACGGCCGTTCTGGGCAATCTTCTCGCCCTCTTTCCAGTCGCCCAGAAATTTGCCGTCAGACGGCCATTTAATGGACTTCAGGTTTTGAGCCTCCAGTGCGCGCCCCAATTCTTCATCAATGGGCTTGCCTGCCACATCGGCTGCGGCACACGCCAGGTTGGTCTCGTCGGTATTCAGAACAGTCGCTTTGACAATACCTTCGTCACGGAATGAAACTTTAACGATGGACGCGGTGAGCTTGTCCAGCGCCGCATTCCCGGGCATATTGGAACAGCCGGCCAGCGTAACTGCAATCGCGAACAGACCAAGGGTAATTTTTTCTTTGGTGGTAAACATACGGACCTCTTCGCTCAACGTTTGATCGCCGGCGCAACCGATATGGAGCCCCGCGTGTTCACACCCAGGTATACCGCCAGCGCAATGGTGGCGTCACTGCCAAAGCCTGGGTAGGGGAATCGTTGCTGTCTATAGCAATCGTTCAAACGCTGCTGCATACCCCACATCTGACCGTTTGAAACGCGGTATGCGGGCCAGGCTGCAAAGCCGACGCCGTCTCCCGGGTTCTTGGTGAGATTGGGCAGGTCTTGCAAGCGAATGCGCTTCTCGTCCTGGCCATGGCAGGTAGAGCAGGCGAAATCGTGAGGGCCTCCACGCTGGAAGAAAAGGCGCTTACCCACTTCGTAGAACGTGCGTTCCTGGGGATGCGCTTGGGACAAATTGAATTTCATGCCCTTGGATTCAGCTGATATCCAGGTAGCCAATGCGGTCATGTTTACTTGCTCACCCTTGCCGAATGGGGTCTTCGCAATTTCAGCCGCGTTGAAACCTTGCAGTGTTTCCATGCAGGTAAGCAGTCGCGATTCCAGATCCTGGACTCGGTTGGTGTCAGCAAAAAATCGTGGCAATTCTGCAAATACGCCTTTGACAACGCCCGGCCCCTTACCTAGATCGCACTGTTCCAGCGAGACATTTTTTGGCCCACGTTTTTGCTTCCAAAGGTCTTCGCCTTTGGCCTCAAACAACTCGGACGGGTTACCGTCCTGCAACATGGCACGGTATTCCTCGATACTTTGCACTGCAGTCTTTTGCGCGAGAGCCCACGTGGACAGTCCGAATGAAAGTGCCAACGATATTAAGATTTTTGATTTCATTTAGTCTCCAGTCATTAACGCTTATCAGGGCTCCCTAAACGCTCAAGGAGTGTGATGGTCACACTCCTTGATTCAAGTCCTCAATTATCAGGAAACTGTTGCTTCGTCAGATCGGGTATCACCCTTGGTGTCTTTCCAGGTGACACCCACTTTGTCGCCCGCCTTGGCACCCTTGATGGTGAACTGCAGGAACGGGTTTTTGGAGACCGCCGGGCCCCACTCTCCCGACAGCACTACTTTGCCGTTCAGCGTGGCGGTGACTTCCTGGATGAACCATGCCGGGACCGTGTTGCCGGCAGCGTCTTTGCGCTGACCGGATTCCATTTCGTGGCTCATCAAAACTCGCACAGTCGCCTTGTCACCAGCGGCCTGGGCACGGATTCGCATCGGATCTGCCATGTCTATTCTCCTGAAACGTTATCTAAATATTAAGAGTTCAAGTGACGCTCGGTTTAACCGCCGCAACCACCCAAAGTAACCTTGACTTCCTTCTTGGCGAAGAAAGCCTTGCCATCGCTGGTAATAGCCACTGCATACACATCGGAAGACTGACCCATCTTGGAACGGGTTGCAAAGTTGGCTTCCACACTGTCGGTCACGTCGTAACGTGCGACCAGAGCGGCCGGGTTCTTTTCCACCAAAATCAGCATTTGTTTCACACCGGCAAGTGTGGTTGCTGCGGTGAGAGGAACTACAGCGCCGTTTTCAGCGATGTCCGGGCCTCCGATGGTGACGTCCTTGCTTTCGGTAGGAGCGCTTGCGCCCAGAGCTTTCAGCACGTCAGCCACGCTCTTGGCTTCGAAGGCACCTTTGTTGTATGCCGCGTTGGCATATTGTGGAAACAGGCCGGTGCCTGCCAAAAGGCCGGCAACGATGGCACTGCGCTTGAGTACTTCGCGTCGATTTTGCATAGGAATCTCCTTGGTAAAAAGTGGTGTTTTCAATGTGAACCGGATGAATGTTGAGTCGTCTTATTTGATGGCACCCGCAGCAATCCAGGTCGCTACGGTCTTGGCTTCTGCATCGGTAATTTTTTGTGCAGGCATCGGAATGGCACCCCAGATACCCACTCCCCCCGATTGCATCTTCTTGATCAAATAGTCCACCTGACCCGGATACTTTTTGGCCACATCCATAAACGCAGGCCCAACGATCTTTTTGTCAATTCCGTGGCAGGCTGCACAGGTGTACTTTTGCATCAACGCCAATACGGCCTTGGTTTCGCTATTCATTCCATCTGCCTTGGGCGCCGCTGGCTTGGACGGCGCATCAGTGTCCGCAGGTGCTCCAACCTTGCGTTCTGGCTGTGTCGTATCCGCACCGTGCTGCGCGCCGACCATGCGGTTTTGTTCTGCCAGATTGCCGTGGGCATTTCGCGCAAAGTCCGGTAGGAACGAGGCCACTTTGGGCTCAGGGGCGCAGTCCTTCATGCACGCTACGTTTTGTGTATCGGGCTTCTTAACGCCATTGAACTCTTTGCCCGGCCACAAAGTGTGCGCAGTCGTCATGCCATTGCGATTGGGCATGAGCTTTTGAACTTCCGCAATATTCTTGTCGGAGAGCGTAAAGTTATCAGGCACTATGCCGCTCAAATTCAACATGAACGCGGTGACCGCATAAACTTCATTCGTAGACAAGGACTTGGGAGCATTCCAGGGCATCGCACGGTTGATGAAGTCCCAGACCGTTGACAGGGTGGCCACTTTCATGAAGGTGGTGCGACCAGGGAAGTTGGTGGCTCTCAAATTTGCAACATGCCCAGTTTTGATGTCGTCCTTTGTAACGCCACCAATGAGCGGGCTGAACACTTCACCGGACTCACCAAAGAAGCCGTGGCATTGGGCGCACTTGCCTTCCCAAATGTCCTGTCCATCGGCAACCGAACCCGAGCCGGGCGGCAGACCCTTGAAGTCAGGGCGCACATCAATATCCCACGCAGCCACCTCTTTAGGCGTGGCATTGCGGCCCACACCCGGAAATTTGACTGCATCCTGCGCAGCTGCAAAACCGCTCGCAAAAATCAACAACGATACGAGGATCGTCTTAGGAAACCTGAACATTCTTGACCTCCCCGCTTTCTTGAACCAACCAGGATTGAATTGCGTTGTTGTGATAGATCGACCGTGTGCCACGTACCGACCGTAGTTGCTTGTAGCTCGGCTGAACGAAACCGGTTTCGTCCATGGCTCGGCTCTGAATGATGGCGGGCTTGCCATCCCAGACCCAGTCCAGATTGAAGCGCGTCAGTGCCTTGGACATGACAGGAGACTCAAGACGTGCAGTGCGCCAGTTGCGACCGCCATCTACAGATACATCCACCCGCTTGACCTTTCCGCGTCCCGACCATGCCAGTCCGGTGATGTTGTAGAAGCCCTTGTCCAACAACACCTGACCACCAGAAGGTGTCGTCACCACACTCTTGCATTCCTGAATACTGGAGTACTGACGGTGCTGACCATCCGGCTGCAAGTCGATGTAGTGCACTGCCTCGTCCTTGGTCGCGAAGGGCATGTCGCCCACTTCGATACGACGCAAGTACTTGACCCAACTGACACCCTGCACTCCAGGGACGATCAAACGTAGCGGATAGCCTTGCTCCGGGCGTAACATTTCGCCGTTTTGACCGTAGGCCACAAAAACCTCACCGGACAAAATCAGGCTCATGGGAATGGTGCGCGTCATGGAAGAACCATCGGCACCTTCGGCTAGCACGAACTTTCCGTTCTTCAGGTCTGCTCCGGCCAGTTCCAGCAGCGTGATCAGGGGAACACCGGTGAATTCACTGCAGGAAATCATGCCGTGCGTGTACTGCACGGTGGGCACCGCTACATTGCCCCAGTCGACGGCCGTATTTGCGCCACATTCGATGAAGTGAAAGCGCGAGACCGATGGCAAACGCATGATTTCATCCAGCGTGAAGACCTTGCTGGCATTCACCATGCCATTGATCATCAGGCGATGCTTGGAAGGATCAATGTCCCACCAACCTTGGTGGTGCCGCTCGAAATGCAGGCCACTTGGCGTCACGATCCCGAAGAGTGACTGCAACGGCGCAAAAGAAACAGATGCCTGCGTGGTCTGGGTCAAACCCGGACTCTGCCGACGCTGTACGTTGGCCTCATATTTCGAGGGCTTTCCGTAGCCACCATCCGATGCCACGCCTTGGCCCAATCCGGTGCTGTGCTCCGGCAGTTTGAGAATGTTGGGATCGCCGCCTTCAACCGGAACAGGATTGCCCTGTGCCAAAGCCACGGGCACCGCCGCGCCCGCTGCCGCCGCCGCAAAAGCTTTGCGGATGAAATCCCTGCGGCCATTCTTTGCCTCGGCAAAGACCGTCTTGATACCTTCACGACTCAGAAAGCTTTCTGGCGCCTTCTGAATACGACCCGAACCTAATTCATCGCGCATACCCATGTCTCCTAAATTTACTCTGACTATCTGCGACCTGATGCCACGTCTGAAACCATCTGCGTGCACACCACTTTGCATATCGAAACCACCGACTCATTTGCCAGCGTGTAAATCACATTGGCGCCCCTTCTTCT